>NZ_QAJB01000182.1:4967-9265 GCF_003061325.1 Microbacterium sp. HMWF026 | reverse complement strand
CCCCTGACCCGCCCCTCTTGCCGGTGAGACCGTAGCCGTTGACCGAAACCGCACGCGATGTCCGCCCGGGGCGCGCGGTCTCGACGAGAGAGTGCGGTTTCGTCAGACGTCGCTCGACGCCGAAGAACCCGGCCCACTCGGCGGCCGACGGTGGGACAATATGCGTATGTCCGACCAGCCCGTCCCCGAGCGTCCGGTGTACATCCGCGACGAGATCGAGACCGTCACGGTGCGCCGCGCACCCAAGTACGGCGTCTTCATGCTGGCGGGTGCCTTCCTCGGCATCCTCGCCGCTCTGATCCTCACCGTCGCGATCGACGGTGCCAACGTCAGCCCCTACACGCAGGTCGCCTACTCGCAGCTGCAGGTGTTCGGCTTCACCGCGCTCATCTGCGTCGTGATCGGTATCTCGGTCGCCGCGGTCGCCGCGCTCGTGTTCGAGCGCGTGCTCAACTCCCGGACGCGTCTGGTCACGGTCGACCACGAGCAGTACGAGGTCTGAGCCTCACGCCAATTCGGCGATGATCGGGTGGATCGCGGCATCGAAGGCCGCGACGTCCCCTCGCAGACCGTCCGTGACCGCGACGGTCAACGAACCGATCCACCACACGCCGCGCTGCGCGAGCGGCAGCACCTGCACGTTCAGCTCGAACGAGTGCGCGCGCCGCCCCACCGCGCGCTCGTGGGCGGCGATCGCGCTCGCGTAGGCGCGGTACGACACCCCCGGCCGCGCGGCCGATTCCCGCGCGTAACGGTCGTGCGCCAGACGGGCGAAGTCGAGCGCGTCGTCGCCGTGGGGTCGGGCGGCTCTGCGCAGGGCATCGGCTCCGTCGACGGGAAGGGCCACGAGCGTGTCGAAGCCGTCGAGCAGCTCGAGCGGCACGGGCGAGGGGTGCGCCTGGGGCTCCACCGTCATCGCCCAGTACTCGCGCCATTCCCGCTCCAGGCGCGCGTGTTCGGCATCCGATCCGTAGGTCGTCAGCGGCGTCGGGACCCGGCGGAGCGACGGCAGTTCTTCGGGGGAGCGGATGCCGAGGACCTGCCGCAGATACAGCGCGACCAGCACCGGTTGCGCCGCGTCCTCGCGGATCACCCACTCCGGCTGACCGCCCGTCATGCAGCAAGTGTAGGGAGGCGCGACGGGGTGCGGGGCGGGCCTTGCGCCGCCGGCGGACACCCGCGCGTGTCCGCCCCGGGTAGTCTGTTCCGGTGGCTTCCGCTCCCCACGAGAACCCCTATTCCGCTGCCGGCGTCGACACCGCTGCCGGAGACCTCGCCGTCGAACTGATGAAGTCGGCCGTGCGCCGCACGCACGGGCCCGAGGTGCTCGGTGGTGTGGGCGGCTTCGCCGGTCTGTTCGACGCCTCGGCCCTGCGCGACTACGCCAAGCCACTGCTCGCGACCAGCACCGACGGCGTCGGCACCAAGGTCGCGATCGCGCAGGCGATCGACAAGCACGACACCATCGGCGAAGACCTCGTCGGCATGGTCGTCGACGACATCGTCGTGGTCGGCGCGCGCCCCCTCTTCATGACCGACTACATCGCGTGCGGCAAGGTCGTGCCGCAGCGCATCGCCGACATCGTCGCGGGCATCGCGCGCGGCTGCGCGCTCACGGGTACCGCGCTGGTGGGCGGCGAGACCGCCGAGCACCCCGGCCTGCTCGGCGTGGACGACTACGACGTCGCGGGAGCGGCGACCGGTGTCGTCGAGGCCGACCGAGTGCTCGGTGCCGACCGGGTCCGCGACGGCGACGTCGTGCTGGCTCTCGCGTCGAGCGGTCTGCACTCCAACGGCTACTCCCTCGTGCGCCACATCATCACCGGCGCGGGCATCGCCTACGGCGCCGCCTCCGCCGACCTCGGCGGCACCTGGGGCGAAGCTCTTCTCGAGCCCACGCGCCTGTACACCTCGCCGCTGCTGCGTCTGCTCGACGACGGCGCGGTGGGCGGTGGCATCCATTCGCTCAGTCACGTGACCGGCGGCGGCATCGCCGCCAACCTCGCGCGCGTGCTGCCGCAGCAGACGTGGGTCGACGTCGACCGTTCGACGTGGAGCCCCTCGCCGGTGTTCCGCGTGCTGGCCGACATGGGCGACCTCGACCTGACCGCCACCGAAGGCACCTGGAACCTGGGCATCGGCTTCCTCGCGGTCGTCGCACCCGAGGTGGCCGACGCGGTGACCGCAGCGCTCACGGCCGACGGGATCGCCACCTGGCAGGTCGGCGTCGTCCGCGATGGCGCCCGCCCCGAGGGCGAGTACGAGCAGGGCGCCAAGGGCGTCGACGGGGGCGCCGTGCGCCTGGTCGGAACCTACGCGGATGCCGGTCACCCGGCGAACGGAGCGAACTAACACCCCATGTGCGGCATCGTCGGCATGGCCGGGCAGGGCCCGGTCAACCAAGAGATCTACGACGCGCTCCTGCTCCTCCAGCACCGGGGACAGGATTCCACGGGCATGGCGACCGCCGAGTCCAGCGGGGTGTTCCACATCCACAAGGCCCGCGGCCAGGTGCGCGAGGCGTTCCGCACGCGCGACATGCGGGCGCTGCTCGGCGACATCGGCCTCGGCCACGTGCGCTACGCGACCAAGGGCACGGCATCCAACGAAGAAGAGGCGCAGCCCTTCTACGTCAACGCGCCGTACGGCATCGTGCTCGTGCACAACGGCAACCTCACCAACACGCGCGAGCTGACGAGCGAGCTGTTCTCGAAGGACCGCCGTCACCTCAACACCAGCAGCGACACCGAGCTGCTCGTGAACATCCTGGGCTCCGAGCTGCAGTCCGAGATCACGGGCCCCGACCTCGATCCCGCGCAGGTGTTCCGCGCCGTCGCGCGCGTGCACGAGCGCGTCGAGGGCTCCTACGCCTCGATCGCGCTGATCGCGGGCTATGGACTGCTCGCGTTCCGCGACCCTTTCGGCATCCGTCCCCTCATCCTGGGCAAGCGCGCCGCCGCCCAGGTGCCCGGCGGCGAGCCGCGCGACGAGTACATCGTCGCGTCCGAGTCGCTCGTGCTCGAGAACGGCGGCTTCGAGGTCGTGCGCGACGTCGAACCCGGCGAGGCCGTGTTCATCACGCTCGACGGCACGCTCCACGCCCAGCAGTGCGCCGAGAAGACGATGCTCGCCCCCTGCTCGTTCGAGTACGTCTACCTCGCGCGTCCCGACTCCGTCATGAACGGCGTCTCCGTCTACGAGACGCGCCTGCGCATGGGTGAGCGCCTGGCCGACACGGTGGCCAAGTACACCCCCGCCGGCGCCATCGACGTGGTCATGCCGATCCCGGACTCGGCGCGCCCCGCAGCGATGCAGGTCGCCCGCAAGCTCGGCATCGAGTACCGCGAGGGCTTCTACAAGAACCGCTACGTCGGCCGCACCTTCATCATGCCCGGGCAGGCGGTGCGCAAGAAGAGCGTGCGCCAGAAGCTCAACGCGATGTCGACCGAGTTCCAGGGCAAGAACGTGCTGCTCGTCGACGACTCGATCGTCCGCGGCACCACGAGCCGCGAGATCATCCAGATGGCCCGGGATGCCGGAGCCAAGAGCGTCACGTTCGCTTCGGCCGCGCCGCCGGTGCGCTACCCCCACGTGTACGGCATCAACATGCCCTCGCGACACGAACTCGTCGCCCACGGACGGACGATCCCCGAGATCGCCGAGGAGCTCGGCTGCGACTACCTCGTGTACCAGGAGGTCGAGGATCTGAAGGCCGCCATCATGGAGGGCACCGACCTGGTCGACCTCGACATGAGCTGCTTCGACGGTCGCTACGTGACGGGCACCGTGTCGGACGAGTACCTCGCCTGGGTCGAGGGCAGCCAGGAGTCTTGACCCGCGCGGGCGCGGGTCGGGTCGCGCTCGCCGCGGCGGCCATCGTCCTGCTCGCGCTGACGCTGCGCCTCGCCGTGGCATCGCTGTCGCCCCTGCTGACGGTCATCGAGCGCGACTTCGCCGTGCCCGCCGCGGTCGTCGGGCTGATCGGCATGGCGCCCCCGGTCGCCTTCGCGTTGTCGGGCATGGTCACGCCGGCGATCGAGCGTCGACTGGGCCTGGAGCGCACCGTGCTGATCGCGGCGACCCTGGGTGCGGCGATGCTCGCGCTGCGCGCCGCGGCGGTCGACGCCGGCTCGCTGCTGGCGGCGACGGCGGGGATCTTCGCCGCGGTGGGGGTGGCGAACGTGCTGCTGCCGACCGTGGTCAAGAAGTACTTCCCCGGTCGGATCGGCCTGATGACGACGGTCTACTCCACGACGATGGCGGTCGCGACCTTCGTCCCGCCGTTGGTCGCGGTCCCC
>NZ_QAJB01000182.1:0-4957 GCF_003061325.1 Microbacterium sp. HMWF026 | reverse complement strand
CGCGGCGGTGGTGCCGTGGCTCGTCCTCAGCCTGCGTGCCCGCGCCTCGCGGGCCGACACCGTCGAAGAGCCTCGGACGTCTGTGCTGTCGCGCATCGTGCGCGTGCCGCAGACGTGGGCGCTGGTGGTGACGTTCGGAGTCAACTCGTCGGTGGCGTACGCGATGTTCGCGTGGATGCCGCCGCTGCTCATCGACATCGCGGGAGTGGATGCCGCCGAGGCCGGCGGACTGCTCGCGCTGTTCTCGTTCATGGGTCTGCCGGTGTCGCTGATCGTCCCGATCCTCATCGGGCGCATCGGGAGCACGACACCGTTCTTCATCGTCGCCGTCGTCACGGGACTGGGGGGCGTGGGTGGTCTGCTCTTCGCCCCCGCGGCGGCGACCGTGCTGTGGGTCGTGCTCATCGGCATCCCGCCCCTGCTCTTCCCCCTCGCGTTGACGCTGTTCGGTCTGCGGACGCGCTCGCACGAGACGACCGTCGCGCTGAGCGGTCTGGTGCAGAGCGCGGGGTACGGGCTCGCGTCGCTCATGCCGTTGACGCTCGGGTTGACGCACGAGATCACCGGGGGGTGGACCCTCGGGTTGGTGATCCTCGGGTGCGTCGTCTGCGCCGCGGCACCGGCCGCGGTGGTGATGGCGCGGCGCGAGAGCATCGAGGACGCGTGGGAGAGGCGCACCGGACGCGCCTGGTGACGCGGCATCCGCCGGCCCGACGCGACGTCGCAAGGTGCCTCCGCGTACAGCCGACAACCCGCCCGCCGACACGGACGAAGGGCGCCGACGGAATGTCAGCGCCCTTCGTCGGGTGTTCCCGCGGGTACGACGAACGCACCGAGCCGCATCAGCGGCGAGGAGTGCAAGAAGAAGGCGTCAGGCCTTCTCGTCTTCGTACTCGTCGCTGTACTGGTCGGCCCACTTGTCGACGTACTCGTCTTCTCCCGCTGCGGGTGCACCCAGTTCGCGCTCGAGAGCCGAGTAGTTCACCGAATAGGTGTCGTACTTCAGCTCACGGGCGATCTTGGTGTTCTTCGCCTTCTGACGGCCACGCCCCATGCGAGACCCCCTCACGATCGACGTCGAGGGCCACACGAGGACCCTGCGTATTGCGGTTCCGGACCGAGCCGGTAAGAGTAGCAGCCAGGATATCACGGCGCATTCCGGCCGAGCCGTCGAGCGGTCGGCGCCCGGCGCCGCCCCCGTGAGAGGACCATCATGACCGATCTGCCCCGCCCCGCCGCCTCCGGGCCCGTGATCGCGGGCGTCGTGCCCGGACAGTCGTCGCGGGTGGTGCGCGAGGCGGCCCGGTACGCGGCCCTCGGGCACGCCGAGCTGCTGGTCGTTCACGTCGACACGACGCGGTTCGTGGCGTTCGAAGACCCCGACGGGTACGTGCATTCCACGACGGCGGATATCGCGGGGGCAGCCGCCAAGGCGGCCCTCGACGACGTCCGCACCGCCGCCGAGAAGGTCCTCGCCGGGCACGACGTGACGTGGAGTGCGCGGCAGGAGATCGGCGACCCCGCACTCGCCCTCATCCGCCTGGCCGACGAGACCGGCGCGTCGCTGCTGGTCGTCGGCACGCGCAAACGCGGGATCGGCGAATCGGTGCGCGAATTCTTGACCGGGTCGGTCGCCGCGCGTCTGAGCCACCGCCAGCGCCGACCGGTACTCGTCGTCCCGCAGGACGACCCGGTCGGCGCCGACGATCAGCTCCCCTGGGAGTGAGGCCTCACACGCGCATCGCGCGCGCGACCGCGTCGGACGCCTGACGCAGCGCCGCCTCGATCTCGTCGACGCCGGCCTCGCGCAGCTCGCCGCCGCGCGCGACGTGCGCGCGCAGCTCCGAGCGCACGCGACCGCGGAACTCGGTGAGGGCGGCGTCCGCGCGCGACAGCTGCTCGCGGCTGCGCGACCGGGCGTCGTCGACGAGCGAGGGCTGCGCCTGCTCCCGCTCCTCGCGCGAAGCCGCGGCCAGGTCGGCGCGCAGGCTCCGCATCGCGTCGCGGACGCTGCCGCGCACCTCGTCGGCGATCAGTCGGACGCTGTCGGCCAGCCCCGCCTGAATACCCTGCAGATCGCCGGAGCGTGCCGCGACCTCGGTGCGACCGGCATCCGTGATCTCGTAAACGGTCTTGCGGCCATCGACGGTCTTCGTGACCAGGCCCTCTTCTTCGAGCTTGGCGAGGCGGGGATAGATCGTGCCCGCCGACGGCGAGTACGTGCCGCCGGTGCGTTCGGTCAGCGCCTGCATCAGGTCGTACCCGTGGCGCGGGGCCTCGTCGAGCAGGCTCAGGATGTACAGGCGCAGGTCGCCGTGCGAGAAGACGGGGCTCATCACCACTCCTCCTCTCCGGCGAGCTCTTCGGGGCGCAGGCCCGAGATGCCGCGGCGCAGCACCGTGATCTCGCCCGAGACCGTGTTGGCGCGCACGTCGACGAACTGCCCGGCGAGGGCGCCGGTCGAGCCGGTGTAGGTGGTGGGGCCCTTTCCGGAGCGCACCTGGCCGTCGATCTGCACGCGACCGCTGACCGAGCGTGAGACGTAGTTCGCCGCGAGCGAGCGATCGAGCCGCACGGTCGCCGTGCCGCTGACGGAGTTGAGCGAGATCGACTGCGTGGGTCCCGTGGAGTCGACGAGCATCGCGCCCGAGACCGTGTCGATCGAGGCCTTCGTGATCCGCCCGGTCGCCGCGACGTCGCCCGAGACGCTGTTCGCGCTGAGGGCGCCGTCGAGCTCGCGCACCTGCACGTCGCCCGAGACGGCGTTGAAGTCGACGTCGCCGACCAGGCCGTCGACCATGATGTCGCCCGAGACGGTGTTCAGGCGTACGTCGGTGCGCAACCCCGAGACGAGGGCGCTCGCGCTGACGACGCCCAGCGTCAGGGCGACGGTGCGCGGGACGGCGACGCTGATCTCGGCCTTGGGGCCACCGGCGCCGAAGTTGCGGAACACCTCGAGGAAGTTGTCCCACCGCAGCTGCGGGTGATCGATCTCGAGGCGGCCGTCGACCATCTCGATGCGCAGGTCTTTGACCGTGACGCCGTGCACCTCGATGCGGGCGTCGGGCTCGTCGTGCGCGATGACGTCGACCTGGCCGCCAACCAGGCCGATCTTGAGCTCCCGCAGCGCGTCGACGTCGATGACGCGCGTCTCGCCCGGGTGGACGATCCATTTCTCCATGTCTGCCACTCCTCACTCGCGATATATCGCGTTGTCCCAGTGTCGCGATATATCGCGTTCGCGTCAACCCCCTGCCGCCGCTGCCCTCACGCGAGTTCTCGTCACCGGGCCATCGAACGGTGGCAACGGTGCGGGGAGCAGGCGCGCCGCAGCGGGGTGGGTGAGGATGTCAACCCTCCGGACGCGCGGAAGACGCCGGTTCTACGGTCGAGGCATCGACGGAAGGAGCCGACCATGCCCGACGGACGTGGCTCGAACAGCCTGAAGGACCCCGAGCTCTACGAGAAGCTCCGCGCCGAGGGCGACTCGAAAGAGAAGGCGGCGCGCATCTCGAACGCGGCGGCGGCGAAGGGCCGCGACAAAGTCGGCGAGAAGGGCGGCCACGCCGAGGACTACGAGGACCGCACCGTCGACGAGCTGAAGAAGCGCGCGAAGGAACTCGGCCTCACCGGCTACTCGAGCAAGAAGAAGGCGGAGCTCATCGACATGCTCCGCTCCCACTGACCCCGATGGCGCGGCTCATCCGGGTGCGGCCCTACGAGGACCCGGGCTACCGTCGGGTGCGGTCGGGGTCGGGGTTCCGCTTCGTCGACCACACCGGCACCGCCGTTCCCGAGAGCGAGGCCGAGCGCGCCCGTGGTCTGGTGATCCCCCCGGCCTGGCGCGAGGTCTGGATCGCGAAGGATGCCAACGCGCACATCCAGGCGGTGGGCACCGACGAGGCGGGACGCCGCCAGTACACGTACCACGCCGACTGGTCGAAACGACAGGACAAGGGCAAGTTCGCCCGGGCCCTGCAGCTCGCCGAGTCGCTCCCGCGGGCCCGCGCGCGCGTGACGCAGTCGCTGCGACGATCCGAGATCGACCGCGAGCGGGTGCTGGCGGTGTCGTTCCGCTTTCTGGACCTCGTCGCGCCCCGCGTGGGCAACGCGCGGTATTTCGTCACGAACGGCAGCCGAGGACTGACGACCCTGCAGCGCAGGGACGCCGTCGTCGAGGGTGACCTGGTCCGTCTGTCGTTCCCGGCGAAGAGCGGCAAGCGGGCCGAGCTGTCCCTCCGCGATGCGGAAGTGGCATCCCTCGTCGAGGAACTCGCGCTCGGACGCTCGCGCGCCGCGCTGCTCAGTTACAAGCGCGGACGCCGGCGCGTGCCGTTGACCCCCGGCGACGTCAACGCGTACGTGCGCTCGCTCACCGGCGGGCCGTTCAGCGCGAAGGATTTCCGGACGCTGCGCGGCACCATCCTCGCGGCCGAGTCCCTCGCGAAGGCGGGCGCGGTGGGGGGCAAGAACGAACGCAAGAAGGCCGAGCTGGCCGCCGTCCGCTGCGCGGCCGAGGCCCTGGGCAACACCCCGGCCGTCGCTCGCGCAAGCTACATCGATCCCCGCGTCTTCGCGCTCTACCGCAAGGGGCGCACGATGGACGTCGGCGGATCGAAGGATGCCGCGATCAGGCGCCTGATCCTGGGGGAGTGACCCGGGCGTAAGGTGGCGCGGGTGAGCATGTGGCGTGACGTCGTCCTGGTGGCGGTGGGAGGGGCGATCGGCACGGCCGCGCGGGCCGGCCTGACCCTGGCGTTCAGTGCCGACCTCGGGCCCGCCCTGGTGCCGCTCATCAACGTGGTGGGTGCGTTCGCGATCGGCATCCTGTTCGGATGGCGGGCCCGGATGCCGGAATCCTCGCGCGCGCAGCGCGTGCAGCTGTTCGTGGGTACGGGCGTGCTGGGCGGGTTCACCACCTACAGTGCGCTCGCCGTCGAGTCGGCCGACCTGGGCC
>NZ_QAJB01000017.1:0-3584 GCF_003061325.1 Microbacterium sp. HMWF026 | reverse complement strand
CCCCCGGAGGCCCCCCGTGGAGTACTGCCTGTTCACCGAGCCCCAGCAAGGCTTCACCTACGACGACCAGCTGGCGTTCGCCCGGTCCGCGGAGCGGCACGGCCTGGACGGCTTCTTCCGCTCCGACCACTACCTGCGGATGGGCGAGGGCGACCCGCGCCCCGGCCCCACCGATGCCTGGACCACCCTCGCCGGTCTCGCGCGCGAGACCTCGCGCATCCGACTGGGCACCCTGGTGTCGTCGGTCACCTACCGCGTCCCCTCGATCCTGGCGATCCAGGTCGCCCAGGTCGACGCGATGTCGGGCGGGCGCGCCGAACTCGGACTCGGCACGGGGTGGTTCGAACGCGAGCACGCCGCCTACGGCATCCCGTTCCCCGCGAAGCGATTCGACCTGCTCGAAGAGCAGCTCCAGGTCGTGACGGGCCTGTGGCAGACCCCGGATGCCGAGACCTTCAGCTTCGACGGCGCGCACTACCGTCTCGACGAGGCGCCGGCGCTGCCGAAGCCGACGCAGTCGCGGGTGCCCGTGATCGTGGGCGGCGGCGGCCCGAAGCGCACCCCGGCCCTCGCCGCGCGGTACGCCACCGAGTTCAACATCGGCTTCGTCGCCGAGGACGTTGTGGCCGAGAAGTTCGCCGTCGTCCGCGCCGCGTGCGAGGCCGAGGGGCGCGACCCCGCGACGCTGAAGCTGTCGGTCGCCCTGCCGACGATCGTGGGGTGCGACGATGCCGAGATCGACCGCCGCGCCGCGGCGATCGGACGCACGCGCGCCCAGTTCGACGACGGGGCCAACATCATCGGCACGCCCGCCCAGGTGGCCGAGAAGGTAGAGCGCCTGCGCGCCCTGGGCGCCGAACGCGTGTACTTCCAGCTGATGGACCTCCGCGACGTCGAGCACGCCGACCTCGTCGGCACCGAAGTCCTGCCGCTGCTGCCGCGCTGAGGGGCGGCGTTCCCGGGGACGGCGCGGGTCACGAGACGCTGGTCGGCGTCGGCTCGGCGCGCGGCTCCGCGGCAGACCGACGCGCGTCAGCGCCGCGGATCGAAGAACGCCCGCAGCTGCGCCGCGGCGCGTTCCTCGTCGACGCCGCCGACCACCTCGACACGGTGGGGCAGGCGCCGGTCGCGCAGGACGTCGTACATCGACCCGGCGGCTCCGGCCTTGGCATCCCAGGATCCGAACACGACCCGCGGCACGCGCGCCTGCAGGATCGCCCCCGCGCACATGACGCACGGCTCGAGCGTGACGACGAGCGTGCAGTCCGCGAGGTGCCACGAGCCGACCCGGGCCGCCGCCGCCCGCAGCGCGACGACCTCGGCGTGGGCGGTGGGGTCGTGCGTGACCTCGCGCAGGTTGCGCCCCTCGCCGATCACCCGTCCCGCCGCGTCGATCACGACCGCCCCCACCGGGACGTCGCCGTCGGCCGACGCGGCGTCGGCGAGAGCGAACGCGTGCCGCATCGCCGCGAGGTCGCGGTCGGTCGGGGTCATCGGGCTCCAGAGAACGAGGCGGTGGCGCACGGGGGAAGCGGTTAGCCTTGAGCCTATGCGTGTCCACGTCGCCGACCACCCCCTCATCACCCACAAGCTCACCGTGCTGCGCGACGTGCAGACGTCATCGCCGGTGTTCCGACAGCTCACCGAAGAACTCGTGACGCTGCTGGCCTACGAGGCGACGCGCAACGTCCGCGTCGACCCCATCGAGATCCAGACCCCCGTCACCACGACCATGGGCGTCAAGATCAGCGAGCCGCGCCCGATCGTCGTCCCGATCCTCCGCGCCGGCCTGGGCATGCTCGAGGGCATGGTGAAGCTGCTCCCCACCGCCGAGGTCGGCTTCCTCGGCATGGTGCGCGATGAAGAGACGTTCGAGCCCACGACCTACGCCGAGCGCCTGCCCGACGACCTCAGCGACCGCCAGTGCTTCGTCCTCGACCCGATGCTCGCCACGGGCGGGTCGCTGGGTGCGGCGATCAACTTCCTCTTCGCGCGCGGCGCGCAGGACGTCACCGCCATCTGCCTGCTGGGCGCCCCCGAGGGCGTCGCGGCGATCGAGAAGCAGGTCGAGGGACACGACGTGACCCTCGTGCTCGGCGCCGTCGACGAGCGTCTGAACGAGAAGGGCTACATCGTGCCCGGCCTGGGTGACGCGGGCGACCGCCTCTACGGCACGGCCTGAGGCGGAGCGCCGGGGGCGGCTCAGCCCCTCTGCTGCACCAGGCGTGCGAACCCGCTCAAGCGGGCGACCCCCTCGGGCGTGCGCGGCAGGTCGTCGAGCAACGCCGGCGAGTAGACGACGTAGGCGGCCTGCATCGCGCGCGAGATCGCGACGTTGATGCGGTTGCGCAAGAGCAGGAACTCCAGCCCGCGCGGGGCCTCTCGCCCGGATGACGCCGCGAGCGTGAGGATGGCGACCACCGCCTCTTTGCCCTGGAAGCGGTCGACCGTTCCGACCGGCACGTCCGCGAAGCCGGCGGCCGCGAGGGCCTCTTCGACCGCGACCTGCTGGGCGTTGTAGGGCGTGATGACGATGATGTCGTCGGCGCGCAGCGCCCGCGGCACGTGCGGGATCGCCGTGTCTCCTGTTCCGCCCTCGGCACCGGTCCACTCGCGGCCGACGAGGTCGGCGACCAGCCGAGCGACCTCGTCGGCTTCTTCGACCGAGAAGGTCGCGTTGCCGGCGTGACGCACCGGCACCACGTGCACGCCCGGATCGACGCCGTCGAGGTGGCGCAGCGCGGTCGAGGGGTGCGCGGCCAGACGACCCTCGTACGACAGGCGCGACACGGGGCCCGCCACGGCCGGGTGCATGCGTCGCGTGCGGGCGAGGAAGTACCCGAGCTCGGCTGGCACGACCTCGGCTCCGTCGATGATCCACCCGAGCGCCGAGGTGTCGACGGGTTCGGGGTGCGTGCCCTGACTGACCTGGGGCAACTGCTGGGGGTCGCCCAGCAGCAGGAGTCGCTGGGCGGCGAGCGAGACCGCGATGGTGGAGGCCAGCGAGAACTGTCCGGCCTCGTCGATCACCAGAAGGTCGAGGCTGCCGCGCGGGATCCGCGCCTCATGGCTGAAGTCCCACGCCGTGCCCCCGACGACGAACCCGTGCGCCGCGTTCTCTGCGGTGAAGGCCGCGACGCCGTTCTTGGGCAGCACCGTGAACGCGTGCGGCGCGGCGGTGTCTTTCGGTGCTTTTCCGACCCGGGATGCCGGCACCCCCGCCGCGATGACCTGGTCGAGCATGTGCTCGATGGTGGCGTGCGACTGCGCGACGACGCCGATGCGGTACCCGCGCTCCGCGACCAATCGCGCGATGACGTGCGAGCCGACGTAGGTCTTGCCCGTACCCGGGGGGCCCTGCACCGCGAGGTAGCTGTGGTCGAGATCGGCCACGCTGCGCGCGATCGCGGTGACCTCGTCGTCGCCGTCCGACCCGTCGACGGCGGTCACCGGAGCGAGCGCGCCCGAGCGGGTGCGCGGGGGCACCCGACGCAGGATGTCGGCGGCGGGACCGGCGGGCAGCGTCGGCGCCGCGGCCAGCACGGCGTCGGCCCAGGCATCGATGGCCTTCTGCTGATTGCCCG
>NZ_QAJB01000181.1:0-1230 GCF_003061325.1 Microbacterium sp. HMWF026 | reverse complement strand
GGTACTCTGCATCACGTCACCAGGGTTCCCGTCGTAGAACGTCCCGCGCTCGGGGAGAAAATCAGGCGCCCAGCGTCGTGATCCCAATAGGTTGAACCATGGATGCTGCCGGACGGATCGATGTGGACACCGATTTCCAGGAGGACTCCCGGCGGCGAGACCCCGATCTCTTCAGCCCTCTCCTGCAGGAGCTTCATCGGCGACTGTGGAGCAAACCGCTCCCGAACGGGCGGGTCTTTGAGTTGACCCCCGGCAAGGTTCGCGGGGCGCACGTCCTGTACCACCGCACACCGACCATCGAGTTCACGCTATCTGGCGACACGTTGGCGAACTCGAGCCGCGGCCTACTGCGTTCGTTCTACGACGCCGGAGACCTCATCGACGACGGCGGTGAGATCAAGTTCTACGGCCCTTTCGATGACTTCGCCGGGCGCGTCCTCCCAGACTCGATGAAGGAGTACCGCGGGTTCCGAGAGGGTCAGCTCGCTTTCGCTGCGGCCCGGAACGCCCGCATCCGCGCGACGACCGCATCTGATCGCATCTCTGGAGACGAACGAGCGAATGACTGACAAGAACGCAGCACCGACCCGAGCTCGCGCGCAAGCCTTCCGCTTCGCCATGCCCAGACCGGTCCGGATCACCGGCCGGTCATCAAGCATCACGAACTCCTTCATCAGCGGGATCGTTCCCGTGGTCCAGCCGACGGAGGCCCAGATCGATGAAGCGCTGGAGATTCTCGGCATGTCGGAACTCGTCGTCTGCTCATACTGCGGAGACGCTGCCTCGGAGTGGGATCATCTGCGCCCCCTTGTCGTGGGCCAGCAACCCACCGGGTACATCCACGAGATCCACAATCTCGTGCCGGCATGTGGAAAGTGCAATCAGAGCAAGGGGAACAGGCCCTGGCGTGAGTGGATGTTCGGCACCGCCCGCCACGCCCCAGCTAACCGCGGCGTGACAGACCTCAGGGCTCGCGCCGAACGCCTGGAGCAGTACGAGCGGTGGGGCAGCGCGACGCGTGTCGACTTTCCCGCGGTCGTCGGCGAGGAGTTGTGGTCTAAGCACTGGCAGAACCACGCCGAGATCCTCGCCATGATGCGCGAGGCGGAAAGAACGGTCGAGTTGATCCGTGCGCGCATTGCCGCGGCGAGCGAGGCAGCCGCCCGCGAACTGGAGACCTAGGCGGATCCCCCAGCACGCGCATACCGCCCCGCCACCACCCCGAACGCC
>NZ_QAJB01000180.1:0-19023 GCF_003061325.1 Microbacterium sp. HMWF026 | reverse complement strand
CGGCACGGCCACGGTGCAGGCGATCGTGGCGTCCATCGACTCGCGCTACGACCTCGACGCCCTCACCCACGTCGCCGCCGACCGGCTCGACACCAACGACATCGGTCGCGCGCGACTGCGCCTGGCCGCCGAGCTGCCGCTGGAGCCCTACCGCGACAGCCGCCACGAGGGCTCGTTCCTCGTCATCCATCCGTCCGACGGCGCGACCCTCGCCGCCGGCATCGTGCGCTGACCGGCGCACGACCCACCGCGCGCCAGCCGGCGCGCTCGACCTCGCGCCGACCATCGGCGGGCCCCCACCGCGCCGACCGGCGCACCTCTCACTGCCTACGAAGGAGGCGAACCGTGAAAACACTGCGCACCGCGACCGCGATCACAACCCTGGGACTGATCGCGGCCATGATGACCGGATGCGCCACCGGCGCCGCCGCGAGCGGCAGCGGCGACCAGGGCCCCGCCGAGGAACTGCGTCTCGGCTACTTCGCCAACGTCACGCACGCCCCCGCGCTCGTTGGGCTGCAAGAGGGCCTGTTGCAGGACGCGCTGGGCGACACGAAACTGTCGACCGAGGTGTTCAACGCCGGTCCGGCCGCGATCGAGGCGCTCACGGCGGGGGCGATCGACGCGACCTACATCGGTCCCAACCCGTCGATCAACACCTTCATCCAGTCGGGTGGCGAGTCGGCCCGCATCGTCGCCGGAGCCGCCACGGGCGGGGCGGCGCTGGTCGTGCGCGACGGGATCGACACCCCGGCCGATCTGAAGGGGAAGACCCTCGCCACCCCGCAGCTCGGCAACACGCAGGACGTCGCGCTGCGCGGCTGGCTGAAGAAGCAGGGCTTCGCGACCGACACCTCGGGCGGCGGCGACGTCACGATCACCCCGACCGAGAACGCGCAGACGTTCCAGCTGTTCAAGGACGGCCAGCTCGACGGCGCGTGGCTGCCCGAGCCCTGGGTGTCGCGACTGGTCGTCGACGCCGGCGCGAAGGTGCTCGTCGACGAGGCCGACGAGTGGCCCGACGGACAGTTCCCGACGACGGTGCTGCTGGTGCGCACGGAATTCCTCGACGAGCACCCCGAGACGGTGGCGAAGCTGCTGGCCGGACACGAGGCATCCGTGAAATGGATCTCCGACAACCCCGCTCAGGTCGCCACGGTCGTCAACGCGCAGATCTCGGCCGACACGGGCAAGCCGCTCGCCGACGCCGTCATCACCCGCGCTCTCGAGCACGTCACGTTCTCGGTCGACCCGCACGCCGACACGTTCTCGACCCTGGTCGACAACGGCGTGCAGGCGGGCACGCAGAAGCCGGGGTCGATCGAGGGCCTGTTCGACCTGCGCCTGCTCAACCAGCAGCTCGGCGACGCGCGGGTCTCGGCCGCCGGACTCGGCGAGGAGTGACATGACCACGGCCCGCACCGACGTCCCCGCCGTCGCGACCTCGCCCGCCGTGCGCATCGAGGGCGTGTCCAAGCGCTTCGGTGCGGGCCCGGTCGTCCTCGACGACATCACCCTCGACATCGCCCCCGGTCAGTTCGTGTGCCTGCTCGGCGCCTCGGGCTGCGGCAAGTCGACCCTGCTGAACCTGATCGCGGGCCTCGACCGGCCCACGGCTGGCGCGATCCGGACGCCCGCCGAGGGCTCGGCGGTCATGTTCCAGGAGTCCGCGCTCATGCCCTGGCTCACCGCGCGCCGCAACGTCGAACTGGCGCTGCGGCTGCGCGGTGTCCCGCGCGCACGCCGTCGCGACGAGGCCCTGGCCCTGCTCGACACCGTCAACCTCGCGGATGCCGCCGACAAGCGCCCGCACGAGCTCTCGGGCGGCATGCGCCAGCGCGTCGCGCTCGCCCGCGCCCTCGCCCAGGACCGGCCGGTCCTGCTGATGGACGAGCCGTTCGCCGCCCTGGACGCCATCACCCGCGACCTGCTGCACGAGGAGCTCGAGCGCGTGTGGCGCGCGACCGGTCGCACCATCGTCTTCGTCACCCACAACGTGCGCGAGGCCGTCCGCCTCGGCGAGCGCATCGTGCTGCTCGGCAGCCGGCCGGGACGCGTCGTGGGCGAGTGGCGTACGCGCGACGTCGCCGCACGCGACGCGGGCGCCCTCGCCGCCGACATCACCGACGAACTGCGCAAGGAGATCCGCCGCAATGCCCGCTGACACCGCGACCCGCGCCGACGACCTGCGCAGCCTGGAGGCGGGACTCGACCGCCTGCAGACCACCACCGACGCGGCCACGCCGCGCTGGCGCCGCTGGTCGGCCAGCGTCCTGCCCCCGGTGATCTTCGTCGTCCTCGCCGTCCTGGCGTGGCAGGCGTACATCTGGATCGCCGACCCGCGACCCGACAAGGCGCCGAGCCCCGCGGACGTCGTCGGCGCGCTCGGCTACGCCTGGGACACCGGGCGCCTGCAGGAAGCCGTTCTGACGAGCCTGGAGCGCGGCATCCTGGGCTTCCTCATCGCCATCGTGATCGGGACGCCCATCGGTCTGCTGCTGGCCGAGGTGCGTCCGATCCGTCGCGCGGTCGGCCCCATCGTCTCGGGACTGCAGGTGCTGCCGTCGGTGGCGTGGGTGCCCGCGGCGATCATCTGGTTCGGACTCACGGATGCCACGGCCTACTTCGTCATCCTGATGGGCGCGATCCCCTCGATCGTCAACGGCCTCATCGCCGGCGTCGACCAGGTTCCGCCCCAGCTGCGCCGGGTGGGAACCGTGCTCGGCGCCTCGCGCTGGCAGCTCGCGACCTCGGTGATCCTGCCGGCCGCGCTGCCCGGCTACTTCGCCGGCCTCAAGCAGGGGTGGGCGTTCTCGTGGCGCTCGCTGATGGCGGCCGAGATCATCACCTCGGGCGGCACGATCGGTTTCGGCCTCGGCACGATGCTGCAGCAGACGCGCGACCTCGCCGACCTCGCCGGGGTCCTCGCCACGATCATCGTCATCCTGGGCATCGGCATCCTCATCGAGCTCGCCTTCTTCGGCCCCATCGAGCGTCGGATGCTGCGCGGTCGCGGCCTGCTGCTCTCGGGCGGTGCGAAGTGACCGGGCGGGCGCGTGCCGCAACCGGCACCGTCTGGCTGGTCGGCGCCGGCCCCGGCGACGCGGGACTGCTGACGCTGCGGGGGCTGCGCGCGCTGGAGTCCGCCGACATCATCGTCGCCGACCGCCTGGGCGCGCGCGGCGTGCTCGACGGTCTCGCCGCCGACGGCGTGCACCTGGATGCCGAGGTGATCGACGTGGGAAAGCGGCCCGGCCACCACGCCGTACCGCAGGACGCCATCAACGCCCTTCTCGTGCGCGAGGCGAGGGCCGGTCGCACGGTGGTGCGCCTGAAGGGCGGCGACCCGTACGTGTTCGGCCGCGGCGGCGAGGAACTGTTCGCCTGCCACGAGGCGGGGATCGACGTCCGCGTCGTCCCCGGGGTCACCAGCGCCGTCGCCGTCCCGGCGCTCGCGGGCATCCCCCTCACCCACCGCGGCGTGGCGACGAGCTTCACCGTCGCCACCGCGCACGACCAGATCGCCGACCTCGGCGGGGGACGCGACCACACCGTCGTGCTGCTCATGGGCGTCGGCACGCTCGCGCACTCGGCCCACACCCTCGCCCGGGGCGACCGCGGCGCCGAGTGCCCCGTCGCGATCGTCGAGGACGGGTTCGGCGCGCGCCAGCGCGTCACCGTCGGAACGCTCGCGACCATCGCGGCGCAGGCAGCCGAGCGCGGCGTGCGCTCGCCCGCCGTCGTGGTCGTCGGCGACGTGGTGCGCCTGAGCCCGTACGCACCGGCTGCGCTGGCATCCCTCGATCTCTCTTTCGACCCGCTCGCCGTTCCCCGAAAGGCACCCTCGCTGTGACCGCTTCTTCTCTCGCCTCGCTCCGTGTCGCCATCGTCGGCGCGGGCCCCGCGGGCATCTACGCCGGCAACATCCTCACGCGCGCCGTGACCGACGCCGGCGGCAGCGTCGCCATCGACCTGTTCGACGCACTGCCCGCCCCCTACGGTCTGATCCGCTACGGCGTCGCCCCCGACCACCCGCGCATCAAGGGGATCGTCGATTCGCTGCACGAGATGCTCGACACCGGCGCGACGCGCTTCATCGGCAACGTCGAGGTGGGCCGCGATCTCGGCGTCGACGAGCTGCACGCCCGCTACGACGCCGTGATCCTCGCCACCGGCGCCCTGCGCGATGCGCCCCTCGACATCCCGGGCATCGACCTTGCCGGGTCGTACGGGGCCGCCGACTTCGTCGCCTGGTACGACGGCCACCCCGATGTGCCGCGCGAGTGGCCGCTCGCCGAGCGCGAGGTCGCCGTGATCGGCAACGGCAACGTCGCCCTCGATGTCGCACGCGTGCTCGCCAAGCACGCCGTCGACCTGCGCTCGACCGAGATCGCCGACAACGTGCTGCACGGACTCGAGACATCCGCCGTGACCGACGTGCACGTCTTCGGCCGTCGGGGACCCGCCGACATCAAGTTCACCCCGATCGAGCTACGCGAGCTCGGCGAGGTGCCCAACGTCGACATCGTGGTGCACGACGAGGACTTCGCGGATGCCGACCCCGCCCAGGCGCCGAACAACCAGCTCAAGGTCATGCTGCGGGTGCTCGACAGCTGGCGCACCCGCGCGCGGACCGGAGCGAGCCGCCGCCTGCACCTGCACTTCTACCACTCGCCTCTCGCCGTCCTGGGGACGGGCCGCGTCGAGGGGCTGCGTTTCGAGCGCACCGCGCCCGTCGGCGACGGCACCGTGCGCGGCACCGGCGAGATCCGCGAGATCGCGGTGCAGCAGGTATACCGCGCGGTCGGGTACTTCTCGAGCCCCGTGCCCGGTGCGCCGTTCGACGCGGTGCGCGGCGTCGTCCCGAACGTCGAGGGCCGCGTGGTCGAGGGTTCGGCGACGGTGCCCGGGCTCTACGCGACCGGGTGGATCAAGCGCGGGCCGGTGGGTCTGATCGGGCACACCAAATCGGATGCCATGGAGACCGTCGCCCACCTCGTCGCGGACGTCGAGGCGGGAGCGCTGAGAGCCCCCACGGTGGACGGCGACGTGCTCGACGTTCTCGCCGAACGCGGCGTGGAGTTCACGACGTGGGAGGGCTGGCGCGCTCTCGACGCCCACGAGCGCGCGCTCGGCGCCGCCCATGAGCACACGCGCGAGCGGGTCAAGGTCGTGCCGCGCGAGGAGCAGGTGGCCATCGCCCGCTCCCGCGCACTGGTGCCGTGACCGCGGTCGACGTCGTCGTGGTCGGCGGCGGCCCCGCCGGCCTGTCCGCCGCCCTCAACCTCGCCCGGGCGCGCACCTCGGTGCTGCTCATCGATGCGGGCCGCCCCCGCAACGCGGCGACGCTGCGCTCGCACGGATTCCTCACCCGCGACGGCATCCCGCCGATCGAACTGCGCAAACTCGGCCGCGCCGAACTCGAGGCCTATCCCGACGTGCGGATCGTGGAGCGCGCGCCCGTCACCCGTGTCTTTCGCGACGAGACCGGCTTCGTCATCACGCTCGGAGGGCGCGCAGCCGCCGCTCTCGGCGAGGTGCGCACCCGCGCGGTCGTGCTCGCGACGGGCCTGCGCGAGACGCTGCCCGAGATCCCGAGCCTGCGATCGTTCTACGGCATCACGCTGTTCAGCTGCGCCGCGTGCGACGCGTGGGACCTGCGCGACCGCCCGCTCGCCCTCATCGGCGAGACGCCCGACCTCGCATCCCGTGCGCGCCTGCTGGCGCGATGGACGCCGCACCTCACGGTCTTCACCAACGGCACGGCCGCGGTGGACGCGGTCGACGAAGCCGAGCTCGCGGCATCCGGGATCGCCGTCGACCGACGCGTCATCGCCGACCTCGAGGGCGAACGCGGACGCGTCGCGGCGGTGCGCCTGGCCGATGGCGCGCGCGTCGAGATCGACGGGGGCTTCGTCCGCCCGGTGTGGGACGCCCCGCTCGACGTCGTCGCCGATCTCGCCCCGGACCGGGATGCCGAGGGCCACCTCGTGACGGACCGCTCGGGCCGCACCTCGGTCGCCGGACTCTACGCGGCGGGCGACGTCGCGGCCCCGGGTCCGCAGCAGCTCATCGTGGCGGCGGGCCAGGGCGCGCGCGTGGCGGCGGTGCTGGTGCACGACCTCGTCGGGGTGCGCACCTCGCACTGACGCAGGGCGCGCGACCCGGCGGCTCAGCCGCCCAGCGAACCTGCGTCCGTGCTGCCGACGTCGGTGCGGTGGAAGTTCAGCGACGACCGTGAGGCCGTGGGGCCGCGCTGGCCCTGGTAGCGATTGCCGTAGGGACCGGAGCCGTAGGGGTTCTCGGCGGGCGACGACAGGCGGAAGTAGCAGACCTGCCCGATCTTCATGCCCGGCCACAGCTTGATGGGCAGCGTCGCGACGTTCGACAGTTCAAGGGTGACGTGGCCCGAGAAGCCGGGGTCGATGAACCCCGCCGTGGAGTGCGTGAGCAGTCCCAGACGACCGAGCGACGACTTGCCCTCGAGCCGTGCGGCGACGTCGTCGGGCAGGGTCACCCGCTCGAACGTCGAGCCGAGCGCGAACTCGCCCGGGTGCAGGATGAACGGCTCGTCGGGCTCGACCTCGATGAGGCGCGTCAGCTCGGGCTGATCCTCGGCCGGGTCGATGAAGGGGTACTTGTGGTTGTCGAACAGCCGGAAGTACCGGTCGAGTCGCACGTCGACGCTCGAGGGCTGCACCATCGCCGGATCGAACGGATCGAGGCCGAGGCGGCCGTCGTCGAGGTGGGCCCGGATGTCGCGATCGGAGAGCAGCACGGCATCAGCCTAGGGGCGCCGCCGGTCGCCCCGCCTCCCCGCCTCGCACCGCCCCGGGTCGGGCGAGCCCTCGTGCGTTCGCCCAACCCGGGCGGGTTCGCTGAGACCGCAGGCCTTCGCCGAGCCCGCATGCGCGGGGGCGCGTCCGCGTACGGCCTCGTCGAGGGTGTGCGGTTTCGATCCCGGATGCCGAGGGCACCCTGTTATGCTGGCCGGGTTGCCGCAAGGCTCCGGGGCTGTAGTTCAATGGCAGAACTTCTGCTTCCCAAGCAGACAGCGCGGGTTCGATTCCCGTCAGCCCCTCCACTATCACTTCCTGAACGAGGCCAGAAAATCCGCAGTCAGGTCAGGCTGTCGTGATCAAGGCTGAGGTTGGCGTTTCTCCATGCAAGTGCACCGGGGATCCTGTCGGCTTATAAGCGGGCGCGATATTTCTGTGGCCCTGCCGCATGGCAACGGGGAGTCGATATCGACAAACAACTCCCCGCCGGAAAGCGTCATTGAGGCCCCGTCGACACATGTGAACGATGCGAGGCTCCTTCATCCCCGAGGCCCTGGCTTCATAGGTTCGCGAGGCATCTGTGCACGCTTCGACGCCTTCGGGCGCCCGCGCGCTATCCCCGATCGCCGCCGGAAAGACTGCGTCGATGCGCAGAGGCTTCTGGGTTGGCGGCGTAGAGGAGGGGCTCGCCGTCCAAGTAGCGGCGCACATCCTCCGCAACGATGCGAGCAGCATTCAAGGCGGTCGCCTTGCTCGCGCCAGCGAGGTGCGGGGTCATGACGATGTTGGGTGTGGTGAGCAGACGCGAGGAAGCGGGGATGGGTTCCTCGGGGAAGACGTCGAATGCGGCGCCGAACAGGTGCCCGGAGTCCAACGCGTCACAGAGGGCGTCGTAGTCGAGCAGCGCGCCGCGCGCGCAGTTGACGATGACCGCCCCTGGTGAGAGTGCTGCGATCTGGTCGCGACCCATCATCCCGGTCGTTTCCGGGGTGACTCGCGCGTGGAGTGTGATGATGGATGAGCGGGCAAGAAGGTCATCGAAGCCAACCGCGCGGGCGTGAGACCCGAGCTGGTCTTGGTCCACGTAGGGGTCGAACACCAACACCTCCGCGCCGAAGCCGTTCAGCATGCGGGTGACGCGACGGCCGATGGCTCCGTACCCGACGAGGCCCACGGTCGCTCCTTCGAGCTCGGGGCCGACGTTCTCGTATCGGTAGTAGTCGCCGCGCCAGACGCCAGCGTTGAGGTCGGCGTTGGTCTGCGGGATACGCCGCATCGCGGACAGCATCATGGCGAGCGTATGCTCGGCGGTGGCTTCCGCGTTACGGCCCGGGGCCGAGGTGACAGTCACACCGTGCGCTGTCGCCGCCTCCAGGTTGACGTTGACGGGCCCGCCTCGGCTGACGCAGACGAGGCGCAAGTCCGGGGACGCGGCGATTACCCGCTCTGTGAAGGGTGCCATCTGCGTGACGCACACCTCGACGCCGCGCAGCGCCTCGATGAGGCGGTCCTCATCGCCGGACGCCTCGATGACTTCCCCGATGGGGCCGAAGGGCACGTCCGGCCAAGGGAGGGTGTGATGGGTGACGTCCAGGGAGGCCGCGGGGATGACTGAGGTCAGGGCGTCCTGGAGAAGGCTGTCGAGCACGAAATTGTCGCCGGCGGTGAGCACTCGCGTAGTCATGGGGGTCCTTTCGATTGGAGATCGACGTTTAGCCGACCGGCGTGGGAGGTGCATTCAGCGTGAGAAGCGCTGCTCGACGGGTGGAAGGAGTGAAGTCGATCTCGGTGATGGTGCAGTTGCCTAGCGCGGGGAAGATGCGCCGGTATTCGTCCAGCGGTACCCCCACGAGTGCGCACAGGGCGAGACGGATGACGGTGGTGTGGGCGACGACGAGGGTGAGACCGGTGGGGTCCGCGTCCGACAGGTCGGCGAGGCCGTCGATGAAGCGTTCCGCGGCCGAGGCGGGGTCTTCACCGCCGGGCAAGGGGCTCGTCGCCGGTCGCGCACGGAAGGAGGCGGCGGCGTCGGGGAAGGTGGCCTCCATCTCCGAGATCGTCAGCCCCTCGCCGCGTCCGAAGTCGATCTCGACGAGGCGCGGGTCCGTACCAGGGGTGAGGCGGGTCGTCTCGGCACTGAGGGCGGCCGTCCTGATCGCACGTCGGAGGGTGGAGGAAGCGATGGAGGTCACACCCGCCGAGGACGCCCAGGCCGCGAGGTCACGACCTTGCGCTACTCCCGTTTCGGTGAGGTCGATGTCACTGCGTCCGGCATAGCGGTTTTCGTCGTGCCAGACGGTTTGGCCGTGACGGGCGAGTGCGATGCGGGTCATGTGCGTGCCATTCCGGTGAGGGCGATGCGGGCGACGTGGGCGGGGAGCCAGCCGAGGCGCTCGAGATGTCGGACGAACGTTTCGTAGCTCGCCTGATACCGCGCACCAGCTTCGGGAGCTGCATGGATGCGTTCGCGGACGACGACCATGCTGTCCGCGGCCGTGGCGAGCGAGCGCTGAGATGCCGCCGCGAGCACTGCCATCCCGAGGGCGGGCTCCGCGTTCGCCGTCAGTGTCGCGTCTCGTCCGTTCACATCTGCGCGAAGCTGATTCCACAGCCGGTTTCGGGTTCCCCCGCCGGTCAGGATCCAGGGCCCATCGGTCGACGCGCCGAGTGAGCGCAGGTACTCGAAGCTCAGACGTTCCACGAACGCCAACCCCAGCAGCAGCGCCCCGAATTCGTCGACGTCATCGACGGGAGACCCGAGAGTGAACGAGTGAGCACCCGGGGCGGCGAAGGGGAAGCGTTCGCCGGGTGTCGCGAGGGGGTATGTGACGACGTCCGGGTTGAGCCCGCGACGGGCAAGTGCGTTCTCCAGCTGGCCCAGGTCTGCCCCGCCGAAGCGCGCGGAGATGACACCCGCCCCGCTGCTGGAGGCGCCTCCCGGCAGCCACCCTCCGTCGGGGCCACGATGCGAGTAGACCACTCCGAGGGGATCCCTCACCGGCGAGCTCGACACCCCTTTGAGAATGAGCGTGGTACCCAGGACGGAGTTCCAGCTACCCGGCGTGATGGCGCCGGCTCCCAGCTGGGCCGCGCACCCGTCCGTGGCGCCCGAGATGACGACGGTGCCGGCGGGCAGCCCCGTCTGCTCTGCGGCGCCCGCGCTGACGACACCCAGCGGCCGGCCGGACCGCACCAGCGGCGGCAGCAGTGAATCGTCGATCCCCAGCGCGTCCATGACGTCCGAGGGCCACTGCTCTCCGGCAAGGTCTGCACCGGTCTTTAACGCGCTGCTGAGGTCGCTCGCGGCGAGCTCGCCGATGAGGCGACGGTTGATGAAGTCACTTTGGTGCTGGACCCGAAGGCCGGCGGTGTCGCGCCCCCGGAGAAGATGCACCAGGGTCGGCAGCGCCCACGTAGGCTGCATCCGCTGATAACCCAGCGACTCCCACAGCGCGCCACCCGCCTCATTGACGGCATCGACGGCGTCCGCGCCTCGGGCGTCGTCGTACATGATGCCCTCGGTGACAGGGACGCCGCTCGCGTCGGTCAGGAGAATCGTCCCCGAGGTGGCGTCGACGGCGACGGCGCGGACACGATCCGGGGGCACCGTCGCCATGGCAGTGCGAGTCGCATCGACGACGGCGTCCCACCACTGGTCGGGGTCCTGCTCGTGTCGTCCGGATTCTCGGTGGCTCGTCAAAGCGGAGGAGCCGCTGCCGTGAATGCGCCCGTCATCGTCCACTGCGACGCATCGAACGCTTTGGGTGCCCAGATCGATCCCGACCCAGATGTCTGCCTCGGAGCTCATGTGGCACTCGAAGCGGAGGACCGGACGCGCTCGCGCAGTTGTGCGGACCGTTTCCAGGTTCGGGAGAGATCTTCGCGGGCGGCGAGGAAGTCGTCGTACAGCGTCTCGTACAAGGCGGCAGCGTCCGGATCGGGCTCGAAAATGTCCCGGACCCGGACGTAGTAGTCCGCAACCGCAGCGATGCTGTCGGCCCCACCGGTTGCGACGAGGCCTAGGAGGAATGCACCTTTCGCGCCCACCTCCGTGTCGGCCGACCGGATGACTGGAATGCCGGTGACGTCGGCGATCAGCTGCAACCAGAGGCCGTTGGCGGCACCACCTCCGCAGACGCGGAGTTCGCTGGGACGCACCGGCGCCGCCGCCAGGCAGTCGCGGATGACGAAAGTCAGCCCCTCCAGCACGGCGCGTGCGATGTGCTCCCGACCGTGTTCGAGAGACAAGCCGACGAAGGATCCGCGCGCGTTCCCCGCGAGGAACGGTGCCCGCTCGCCAGCGGGTGAGAGGTAGGGGAGGAACTGCAGCCCGTCCGCTCCGCGGGGCGCCTGGGAGGCGAGGGTCGTGACCTCAGCAGGGTGGTCGAGGCCCAGGGCCGTGCATGCCCACTGCACGACCTCCCCGCCGGCGAGCGTCGGGAACGCCGCGAGATACATGCCCGGAACGCCCAGCGGAATGGTGAGTCCGGTGGAGCGTTCTTCGACGCGGGTGCGGTCGGTGACGATCTCGGTGCACAGTGTCGTGCCCAGGATGCTGCATGCCTGCCCGGCGTTCACCGCCCCCATACCGATGGAGGTGGAGGCGATGTCGTAGGACGACAGGACGACGGGGAGGCCTTCGGACAGCCCCAGCTCGTGCGCGGCGCGAGCGGACAACGCGCTCGTCCGGTCCGTGTCGTCGAGGAGAGGGGGGAAGAGGCGCCGCGCCCAGGGCATGTCGTACATCGCGAACAGCTCGTCGGAGTACGTCAGCGTCGTTACGTCCATGAACGGTGCCGCCCCATCCGACCGGTCGACGGCCCGCCGGTCGGTGAGCTGGAAGAACAACCACCCACCGCAGGTCAGGGTCGAGGACGAGCGGGCGAGTCGTTCCGGATCGTTCTGTTGCATCCACGTGAGGATGGCGTTCGGCAGCCCGGGGAACGTCTGAGATCCGTTGATGGCGAATGCACGCTCAAGGGTGCCCTCAGCCTGCCAGCCCGCGACGATGTCGGCCGCGCGCGCGTCGTTCCAGAGAATGGCCGGGCCTGTCGGGCGGCCTGCGTTATCGACGAGCCAGCTGCCGTCGCCCTGCGCCGTCAACGCGATGTAGTCGATCT
This sequence comes from Microbacterium sp. HMWF026, assembly GCF_003061325.1. Classification (NCBI taxonomy): domain Bacteria; kingdom Bacillati; phylum Actinomycetota; class Actinomycetes; order Micrococcales; family Microbacteriaceae; genus Microbacterium; species Microbacterium sp. HMWF026. The sequence goes on along the minus strand of NZ_QAJB01000180.1, from coordinate 7,124 downwards.
CGGCGTTGAGCTTGCGGTGTACGCCTCGTACCGCGAAGACGACCGCGTCCCAGACGGCCAGCATGTCTTGCTCGGCCCAGCCGGATCGAGGGTGCAGCACCGTGGTGGCCTGTCGGACCACCACGACCTCGTTGCCTTCTTCGTCGTAGCCGACGGCCTTGATCATGGTGGTTCCCGCATCAACGGCGATGACGGCCATCTGTTCTCCTTCTGCGTCGAGAGGGAGGCAAGCGACGCGCATCTGCGCGCGTCGCCGGGTCCTCCATCCGTCGAGTCGAGTCCGCCGAACGCGGCATCAAGCCCGATGATGAGAACTATAACAACTTAGCTGTTAAAAAATGCAAGCTCTTCGTGAGAACGGCGTCAGTCTGCCGCGACGTGCACCGTGGCCACTTCCGCGATCTCCGCCCGAACGTCGGCGGGGACGTCATCCGTGACGATGACGTCGGTGAAGTCCGAGACCGGGACGAATCGGTGCAGCGACGTCTGGCCAACCTTCGATCCATCCATCAACAGCACCCGGCGTCGACCGGTCTGAAGCATCACGCGCTTCATGCTGACAACGTCCTGTTCCTGGTGATACGTCCATCTGCCGTCCATCGTCGACGTGGATTGGAAAGCGATGTCGGCGGCGTAGGCGTTGAGGTTGGTCTGATCGGGCGGGCCGATGAAGGAGTCGTGGGTGCGAGAGTAGGTGCCTCCGATCACGATGACGTTCACTTCGGAGGCGTCCTTCAGGGCCTCCAGAACCTGTCGATAGTTGGAGAGCACCGTCAGGGGCGCCACGTCGGGCAGCATTCGTGCGAGCGCGAGAACCGTCGTGGAGTCATCGAGCATGACCGCCATCCCGGGCTCCACCAGCGTGAGAGCGACACGAGCGAGGGCCGCCTTCTCGGCGACCGAGCGCTGCAGACGGAAGTCCGAACTGGACTCGAACACACTCGTCGGCAGCGCGCTCACGCCACCATGGAATTTGCGCACGAGCCGGCGCGCGGCGAGATCGTCCAGATCGCGGTGGACGGTCATCAAGCTGCGCCCGGTAAGGCTGGCCAGGTCCGTCGCCGTCGCGGTGCCGGCTCGGAGGATGAAGTCCAGGATGGTCCGCTGACGTTCTTCTCGCGTGATTTGCGCGCTCATCGCAACCTCCTTGGTGCAACACGGTACAGACCGACTCCGCGTTGGAGCCACCCGGCGCCGCCGAGGCTTACAGCCGGATAACGATGCAATGGTTATTTTTCACATTTGACTTGACGGTTTTAACGTTCCCGGTGCTAACATCCCGTCACAGCCGACGTGAAGCGTCTCGCTCAGCGGCTCACCACACGACGCGCTTGTGCGCTGAGGACTCAACGAGGAGATTTCATGAACCACTCTCACGCGCTTCGCGCTTTGCCCCGAGCCCTGGCCATCGGCGCCGTCGCGGCTGCCGCCATCGGCCTCGCTGGCTGTGCGGGTGGAGGAGCGTCCTCCGGGGGCGACGCGGCGGGCGGCAAAGTCGCCTTCCTCATGCCCGACCTCGCCTCCACTCGGTACGAACAGCAGGACTCCCCGCTTTTCCAGGCGAAGATGAAGGAACTGTGCCCGGACTGCGAGGTCATCTATCAGAACGCCGACTCCGACCCCGAGAAGCAGCAGCAGCAGGCTGACGCCGCGATGACGCAGGGCGTCAAAGCCATCGTCCTCGACGCCGTCGACACGAAGGCCGCCGCCGCCATCGTGGTGAGCGCCAAGTCGCAGAACATCCCGATCATCACGTACGACCGTCCCATCGTGGACACCCCCGCCGATTACTACGTCTCCTTCGACAACGAGGGCATCGGCAAGATGATCTCCGAATCCCTGGTGGAGAAGCTCAAGGCGGACGGCGCCACCGGAGGCGTTCTGATCGTCGGCGGGTCGCCGACCGATGACGCAGCTCAGCTCATCAAGAAGGGCATCAACGCCGGCGTGGAAGGAAGCGGCTTCGACGTCCTGGCCAGCTACGACACCCCCGAGTGGGACCCGCAGAAGGCTCAGGACTGGGTGAGCGGTCAGATCACACAGTTCGGCAGCAAGATCTCCGGCATCGTCGCCGCCAACGACGGCACCGGTGGCGGGTCCATCGCAGCCCTTAAAGCCGCCGGGGTCACACCGCTGCCGCTCGTGACGGGTAACGACGCGGAGATCGCCGCCATTCAGCGCATCATCGCGGGCGATCAGTACAACACAATTTCCAAGCCGATCAAGACCGTCGCGGATGCGGCCGCCGAGGCCGCCTACGGGTTCATCTCCGGAAACCGCCCGCAGGGCGAGACGACCCTCTTCGACACCCCCGCGCAGCTTTTCACGCCGGAGATCGTCACGTCCGAGAACGTGAAGGAGATCATCTTCGACGGTGGCATCTACACCGCCGACCAGGTGTGCACGGACGCCTACGCGAGCGCCTGCTCGGCCCTCGGCATCAAGTGATGCCCCGGGGGCGCCGCTCCGTAGCGGCGCCCCCGTCTTCTTCCCCCTCGAATGCAAAAAGAGAGGTCCACCGTGACAACCGCCGCCTCAGGACCCCAAGGTGTCGCCACGTCGACTCCCAACATCCACACCGTGCTCTCCATGCGAGGCATCACCAAGAACTTCGGCGCCGTCGCCGCTCTCACCGATGTCAACCTCGAAGTCTCCTCCAGCGAGATCGTCGCCGTCGTCGGTGACAACGGCGCCGGAAAGTCCACCCTCGTCAAGGTGCTCTCCGGCGTCCACACGCCCACCTCCGGTTCCATCGTCTTCGCCGGCGACGAGGTCAACATCTCCTCCCCCACCGACGCGCTGAACCGCGGCATCGCGACCGTCTTCCAGGACCTCGCACTGTGCGACAACCTCGACGTCGTTCAAAACCTCTTCCTCGGCCAGGAGCTGAAGAAGCTGCGCCTGGACGAGGTGTCCATGGAGGTCCGCGCGTGGGAGCTGATGCGTCAACTCTCGGCGAAGATCCCCTCGGTGCGCATCCCCATCGCGTCGCTGTCGGGTGGTCAACGTCAAACCGTCGCCATCGCCCGCTCACTGCTCGGAGACCCGAAGCTGATCATCCTCGATGAGCCCACCGCGGCCCTCGGCGTCGCACAGACCGCCGAGGTACTCAATCTCGTCGAACGACTGCGCGAGCAGGGCCTGGGCGTAATCATGATCAGCCACAACATGGCGGACGTCATGGCCGTCGCCGACCGTGTCGTCGTTCTTCGCCTCGGACGTAACAACGGCGAATTCGCCGTCAAGGACACCAACTCGGAAGAGATCATCGCCGCCATCACCGGCGCCACCGACAACGTCGTCAGCCGTCGTGCCGGTGCATCCACACCCGCAGAGACCCGTTGACCGGAGCGACACAATGACCGCCACCACCCCAGCCGTCCCCACCGACCGTCAGGATGAGCGTCTGCGCTCCTCCTCCGGCTTCCGCGGGTCCATCGTCTCCGCTGTCGAACGCGTCAGAAGCGGCGACCTCGGCCTGCTCCCCGTCATCCTCGGGCTCGCCGTCATCTGGACCATCTTCCAGATCCTCAACCCCTTCTTCCTCTCCAGCGCGAACCTGAGCAACCTGCTCATGCAGTCCGCACCCATCGGCATCCTTGCCCTGGGCATCGTCTGCGTACTCCTGGTCGGTGAAATCGACCTCTCCGTCGGTTCGGTGTCAGGTCTTGCCGCCGCCATCATGGCCGTCAACTTCGTCGGCAACGGCTGGCCTATCGCGCTCGCCCTCCTCGTCGCCGTGCTCGCGGCCGTCGTCATCGGCTTCGTCTACGGCCAGATTTACACCCGGTTGGGTGTCCCCTCCTTCGTCATCACCCTCGCCGGCCTCCTGGGATTCCTCGGCCTGCAGCTCTTCGTGCTCGGCCCCACCGGCACCGTCAACCTGCCCTTCGACTCGTTCCTGGTCTACTTCGGACAACTGGCATTCGTGCCCGCACCTGTTGGATATGCCCTGGCCGTGGTCGCCGGAGCATCGCTGTTCCTCACCTGGTTCAGCCGCGCCAGGGCTCGGCGCAAGGCTGGACTGTCCGCGCAATCCACGGGTTCGATCCTGCTTGCCGCCATCGCCCTCACCGCTGCGCTCGCCCTGGTGGTGCTGTATCTGTACCAAGCCCGCGGCATCGGATGGATGTTCGTTTTCTTCGTCGCACTCGTGCTGATCATGAATTACGCACTCACCCGGACGTCCTGGGGGCGTGCCGTCTACGCCGTCGGCGGCAATCGCGAGGCGGCGAGGCGCTCGGGCATCAACGTGCGCGCGACCTACATCTCCGTCTTCGTCCTTTGCTCCACCTTCGCCGCCGTGGGCGGCCTGCTCGCCGCGGGGCGACTGGCAGCGGCGGGACAGCAAAGCGGTGGCGGCGACATCAATCTGAACGCCATCGCCGCCGCGGTGATCGGTGGAACGAGCCTGTTCGGAGGACGCGGCTCCGCATTCGCGGCGCTTCTGGGCATCCTGGTCATTCAGTCCATCTCGAGCGGTCTGACCTTGTTGAACCTGGATTCCTCCATCCGCTTCATGGTCACCGGCGCCGTCGTCCTCATCGCCGTGGCGCTGGATGCCATCGCTCGGCGTTCACGCAGCTCCCACGGAAGAGCCTGACGACACAACCGACAGCGAAGGCGGGGTTTCGCGGTTGCGCGCGGGGCCCCGCCTCGGCCGTTCACCGGCCAGGCCTGCAGCGCCCCACACCGTTGCGTCATGAAGCCTCTCCACACACCCCGTCACGCTTGCTGCGACCCTGACCGGCTCTCTCATGTCCCGGCCCCACCGTTCGACCCAGGCGCTCCTGGTCGGCCGTATATTGTGTGGTCCGCTTGCTGCGGGTCTTATCAGCCCAACGAAACCCGCAAGCTCTCTGCCCACCTCGCAGTCGGATGAACATTTCCAGGTGCGTAATCCGACGTCGCCGTAAAGCGAACTGCTCGTCGCCCACGACCGCTTGGAGGGACCCTCCGATTCATACCGCGTACATCGTTCCGTCGTCCGAGAGCCGCATGACCTCTCCACCTTGCCTCACGAAAGGTGCAAACGGCCCTCTCACCGCGGGGAAGTTCGAGAGGGCGGTTATCCGAAATGCGGTCCTTCAGCCCGCGACCACCTCGGCGCTCGTCACCACCGTCGCGCCCGCTCCGCTCAGCGCGGCGAGGAACGCGGTGTGCACGGTCCGCCCGTCCACCTCGACGCCGTCATGTGCCAGGTCGGGGGCTGCGCAGGCGTCGCCGACGACCGTCACGTCGTAGCCCAGGTCGATCGCGGCGCGGACAGTGGCATCCACGCACATGCTCGTCATCATGCCGGCGACAAGCAGGGGCCGATCGCCCAGGGCGCGCAGGCGGTCGTCGAGGTCGGTGCCGACGAACGAGTTGGGCGCGTGCTTGACGATCAGGGTCTCGTCCGCCGTCGGAGCGACGCGGAAGTCGATCTCGGCGCCGTCCGTGTCGACCTCGAGAAAGCCGCCGCCCGCGGGACTTTCGTGACGCACGTGGATCACGGGCGCGCCCTGCCGCCGCTGCCACGACAGAACCTTCTCGGCCGCGTCGGCCGCGGCATCCGGTCCGACGAGCGGATGCCGACCCCCGGGGAAGTAGTCGCGTTGGATGTCGATGATCACGAGCACGGGTTGCATGCTCTCGAGTTTGACCCCCGTCGACGGCGACCGCGAGGGGTTGCTCGCGGACGACACGCTCAACTGCGCAGGTGCGAGGCGCCGTTGAGGTCGAGGATCGCTCCCGACGCCCACTGCGAGCGCGGCGAGCTGAGGTACACCACGGCATCCGCCACCTCTTCGGGCGTCGCGACGCGACCGAAGGGACTCTGATCCCGGATGCCGTCACCCTCGGTCCCGGTGAGCTTCTGCTGCTGCCGGTCGGTGCCGACGAACCCCGGCGCGACGCTCGTGACGGCGATACCGTGCGGGGCGAGCGCGATCGCGAGGGACTGCCCCATCGCGTGCAGGCCGGCCTTGGCGGCACCGTACGCGGGGAACTCAGGCTCGCCGCGGAAAGCGCCGCGCGAGCCGACGTTGACGATCGATCCCGGCAGCCCGCGGTCGATGAGGGACCGCGCGACGAGGAACGTCATGTTCGCCGGGGCGCGCAGGTCGACGTCGACCATGCGCTCCCATGTGCGGTGCCACGTCTCGTAATCCGCGGTCGCGATGGGGTGCGAGGTCTCGGCGTTCGGCGCGATCGCGGCGTTGTTGACGAGCACGTCGATGCGACCGAGGGCGGCGAGCGCCTCGTCCACCACGCGCTCGGCCTCGGCGGGGTCGGACAGGTCGCCCCCGACGAGGACGTGACCCTCGCCGCGCAGGAGCGCGAGGGTCTCTTCGGCGGCGGAGCGGTCGGAGCCGTAGTGCACGGCGACACGGTCGCCCCGTGCGCTGAGCGCGACGGCGATCGCGCGCCCGATACCGCGCGAGGCGCCGGTGACGAGGGAGCAGAGCATGGGTCCATCCTGGCGGGCGGGGGGCCGTGCGGAGTGGCGGCGCGGCGGTGAACGCTCCCCCCGGAGTCGGACACGGGACGCGGGCCCACCGCGGTCGAATGCGCCCCTGGACTTGAGGGACCAGAGCCCCCGAGCGTCCGGGCGACGCCGCGAAACGGCGGGTCGCCCGGACTGACCGGGGCTCACGCAGCGGGGCGATGAACCGGTCGCGTCCGCTGCGGAGCACCCACGCTAGGCCGCGGTGCGCCGGCGAGGGTGGGCTTGACGAGCTCCCCCCGCCGGTGCGGGGGGGGTCAGGCGCGGGTGAAACCGTCGAGGTCGGGGTCCCAGAAGGCATCCGGGTTGTCGGTGTCGATCGTCTGCTCGTGGGCGATGGCGGGCGCCTGCGGAAAACGCTTGTGCTGACGCAGCTCTTCGGCCGCCCAGGCGAAGTCGGGCTCGTCGCCGGTCCAGTCGTCGGCCGGGGCGCTGAGCACGTCGTTGCCGACGCCGATCACCAGCTCGGCCTCCTCGGTGTCTCCGGTGGTGGTGACGATCGGGATGCTGACCGCTTCGGCCTGCCCGTCGGCAGCGATGGAGGCGGTGAGCTGCACAAGCGCCTCCGCCACGTCATCGGTCGTGGTCACGGTCTCGCCGGCGTAGGTCACACATCTCATGGGCTCAGCCTGGGGGG
>NZ_QAJB01000179.1:9263-20444 GCF_003061325.1 Microbacterium sp. HMWF026 | reverse complement strand
GGAGTGGGGATTGGGTGGCGTCGAAGTGTCGTGAGACGCGTTGGGTGGTGCCATTTGGCGCTGATGAAGCGCGGGAGGAGGTGGAAAGAAGGGCGCGTCGAGTGGAGCTATGGCGGCAGCGGTGGGGAGAGTGGGGATCCGGTGGCGCTGATGTGTTGCCGCGCGCGTTGAGTCGTGCGAAATGGCGCCGATGAACGGTGGCCCGGGCGGTGTCAGAAGAGCGTCGGCTCGCTCGCGGGTGCCACGCGCGGGCGAGTGGATGCCGTTCCCCCGGTGCCGCGCACGGGTCCCAGGCCGCGCGGGGCGACGACCTGCCCCGCCGAGCGGGCGGCGAGGCCCGGTTGCGGGCGGCCCCGCGGGTGGTCGTCTTCGTCCCACCCGTCGAGTCTGTGCATCCGCAGCAGTGGTTGCATCCGCCGCCCGAGCCACGTGCGGTACGCCTTGGGCGCCTGAGACGCAACGCCCGGGTACAGCCCCCGGTACGACGACACCAGGTGCGGGTGCTCGCGTTCCAGCCACTGCAGGAACCACTGCTTCGCCCCCGGCCGCAGGTGCAGCGCCCCGTAGACGACGCGTGCGGCACCCGCGGCGCGGATGCGCGCGAGGGCGTCGTCCAGCGCGGGGATGGAGTCCGTGAGGTGGGGGAGGATCGGCATGAGGAACACCGTCACCCGGAATCCGGCCGCCGTCGCGGCGCGCACCGTCTCGAGTCGCGCCTCGGCGCTCGGTGTGCCCGGCTCGATGGCGTTCTGCAGCGCGTCATCGAAAACCGCGATGGACATCGCCAGCGACACCCTGACGCGCTGGGCCGCTTCGGTCAGCAGGGGGAGATCGCGACGAAGGAGCGTCCCTTTGGTGAGGATCGAGAAGGGCGTCGCGTTCTCGGTGAGAGCGCCGATGAGATCGGGCATGAGCCGGTAGCGGCCCTCGGCCCGCTGGTAGGGGTCGGTGTTGGTGCCGAGCATGACGGGTTCGCGTGCCCATGAACCGCGTCGGAGTTCGGTGCGCAGCACGTCGGCGACATTGATCTTGACCACGATCTGCGAGTCGAAGTCCGCCCCGTAGTCGAGATCGAGATACTCGTGAGTCTTGCGGGCGAAGCAGTTGTGGCTCACGACTCCGTTCGCGACGAAATCCCCTGTCCCCGTGGTGATGTCCACCATGTCTATGTCGTATCCGAGATCGTCTACGGAGAGCACGCGGAGATCGGAGCTCGTTTTCACCGAGGCGCCCGCAAGTTCGAGCTTTCGCGTGATCGCCGGGCGGGTCAGCTGAAAGAAGCGCTGCCTTGCACTCAATCCCCCGCGGAGCCGAATCGAGCGGACACCATTCTCGCGTGCGGGCTCGCGCACCACGTCGAAGTCGAGAGCTCGCGCCGCCTCTTCGATGAGATCGAGAATCTGCGGGTTCGCGTTCGAGATGCGGACGATGCCCCGCGAGCACGATCCTTCCGCGTCGAAGATGCCCGCCAGGAATCCCGCCATCCAGGATGACGAGCGGGGAGACGGGATCTCCGTGTGGGCTTCGATGAGATCAACGTTGCGGGCTTTCGCCGTATGCAGGGCTGTCATCGGGCGCCGTCCCATGCCGACGGCGAAGGGCCGGGTCTGTGTTTCCACGCCGAGCTCGCTCAGAAGCGCTCTCGACAAGTCGAGCGCCTCGACGTCCGCAAGAGCAAGGCGGAAACGATGGATGGCGCGGACGCGCCGGCCGTCGTCGTACTCGCGGCGAAAAATCATGCCATCGCCGCGGATCATCCCTGTCAGGTACCCCCGCTTCCATTCCGCGTCCTCCTTGGGGAATTCGCGAGGCGGTCCCACCCCGAAACCCATCAAGCGGTTCGCGGGGGTGAGAAAGGGCCGTCGATCTCGTCCGTTCATGGCGCCGATGACGTGTTTCCACCCGCGGTCCGAGAGGAAACGATGATCACCGCTGGCGACGATCTCGGTTCCATCGCCGAGCGTCACCCGGTAGGCGCGCTTTCGGGTCGTCCACTTCGCCTGCACTGTCGTGGGGACATATCTGCGGTAAGTGGAACCCTTTTCGGTCCCGAGGATCACGTCGCCGATGCGAATCGCCGAAAGAGGCACCTGTCGGCCATCTGCTCTCATGATGAGCGTGTCCGGCGAGAGGCAGTACACGCATTGATGACCGCAGCCCCGATACGGGTTCACCGTCCAGTCGAACGGCATGGCCGATGCGCCCGGCACGCGGTTCAGCGCGCTCTTGCACAGCACCTCGTGGAACGTCATGTCGGCGAACTCGGGCGTGGTCACCGACCGCACCAGGCCGTCCATGCGTTCCAGGCCGGGCAGCGCCGCCGCGTCGTCGACACCCAACTGCTGTCCCTGCCATCTCATGCCGATAGTCGAACACATGTTCTACTCAGGCGCAAGCGCTCGGACCTCACTTTCGAAGACCGACCGTTCACCCGGTCGTCGGCGGCAGACTCACCCGGCGGGGGTCGACCCGGGCGGGCGCGCGGGAGAGAATGGGTCGAGTGACGTCCCCCGATCCCGAGCTCTCGCCCCGCCGCGCCGCGCGCGCCGAGGCCGAGCGTCTGGCGACGGCGGCGCTCTCTCTGCCGGTCGCACCGCCGGCACCTGCCGAACCCACGACGCGCCGACAGCTGCGCGAAGCCGCGACGGGCGCGATCGCCGTGTCGCCCGGCGTCGGACGAGCGCCGCTGCCGGCATCCGGTGACTCTCGCCCCGGCGTGCTCGAGCGCCTGCGCGATGCCGGCGCGGCCCTGGCGTCCTTGCCCGCGCGTCGTCGTCGCCGGCTCGCGATCGCCGCCGGGTCCGCGATCGCGATCCTCATCGGTTCCGCCCTCGTCATCGGCACGGTGGCCGGATCCGGGGCGGATGCCACGGCATCCGCCACCGTCGACGATTCCGCCCTGACCGCCGCCGTCGCCGCAGGGCCCCCCGCCGTCCCCGATGCGGGGCTGCCCGTGCCCGAGGTGTCGGCCGTCGCGGCGACCGCGACTCCGTGCGACGACCCCGCGTTCACCGCGGCCCTCGCGGCCGGTGACGACGCGGCGGCCCTCGCGGCCGCAGGCGGGGGGAGCGCGTTCCGTGCGGCGGTGGCATCCGGAATCGCCCCGTGCGTCTCGTTGAGCGACCCGAACCGCGAGTGGGTCGTCGTGAACAAGCAGCGCCCGCTCGATCCCCTCGACTACCGCGCGGGCGACCTGATCATGCCGCAGAACGTCCGCGCCCTCGAGGACTCGGCCCTGCGCGCGGCGGCGGCGAACGCCCTGACCGCGATGGTAAAGGCGGCGTCCGACGCGGGGGCGGGCGAGATCGGCTACCTCAGCGCCTTCCGGTCGTACTCCACTCAGCAGTCCACCTACGCAGGCCGCGTCGCGGTGGGCGGTGTGGCCGAGGCCGACCGCGAGAGCGCCCGCGCCGGCTACAGCGAGCATCAGTCGGGCCTGGCCGTCGACATCGTGCCCTGCAACGACTCGTGCGGCACCCTCGACGACGTCGCCGCCTCGACGCAGGGCGCGTGGGTGCGCGAGCACGCGTGGGAGTTCGGCTTCATCACGCGCTACGCCGAGGGGCGCGAGAGCGTCAGCGGCTACGAACCCGAGGCCTGGCATCAGCGCTACATCGGCCCCGAACTGGCGCGCGTGTATCACGAGGGCGGCTACACGACCCTCGAGGAGTTCTTCGGCCTTCCGGCGGCCCCGACCTACTGAGCCGCGCGCTCGACGGCCGAGGCGCCGAGGCGCTAGATTCGAGTCCCTCCTCCGCCCGAACGGAAGATCTCGTGACCGGACTGTCCCGCCGTCAGTTCCTCCACGTCGCCGCTGCTGCCGCCGCCGCGACGGGGATCGGACTCGACACGCTCTCGGCCGCATCCGCGTGCGCCGCCACCGCGCCCGGAGCGCTCGTCGCCGGCATCCCCACCACCCTGCAGCAGACCATCCGTCAGGGGAGCCTCGTCTCAGGGCGCTACCGCGCGTTGACGACCGGACCGGGCGAGCCGTACCTGCCCCGCACCGACGTGCTGCGGCGGGCTCCGTCGGCCGCCCGCACCGCGGCCCGGCGGTCGCTGCTGTACCTCGGCCACCTCTCCGACCTCCACGTGATCGAGGCGCAGTCGCCCGGTCGCATCGAACCCATGATCGTGCAGGACCACTCGGCGTGGGGTTCGGCCTTCCACCCGCAGGACCCCCTCAGCCCGCACGCGACCGCGGCGATGGTGCAGGCGTTCTCGGACGCGCGGTACAGCCCGCTGACGGGAGCCCCGATGAGCGCGGCGATCGTCACGGGCGACAGCGCCGACATGCACTCCCACCTCGAGCTGCGCTGGTACATCGACCTGATGGACGGCCTGGCCGTCGACCCCGCCACCGGCGGCCCCGAGTGGCAGGGCGTGCAGGCCTGGAGCGAGGCGACGTGGGCTTATCGTCCGGGCGACCCGCGCGGCGGTGCCTTCGGCGACTACGGCTTTCCCCGGCTGCCCGACCTACTCGCGCAGGCGATCGCCGCGAAGGTCGAATCAGTGGGCCTGCCCGCCCCCTGGTACGCGGTGTACGGCAATCACGACACACTGCTGCTCGGCACCTTCGACATCAGCCCGCAGCTGCGCGCCCTGGCCGTCGGCGGACGGAAATCGTATTCGGTGGATGCCACGGCTGCCACCGCCCTCGAGGGGTGGGCGTCGAGCACGAGCGTGTTGTCGCAGGCGCTCGCGGCGCTGGGGCTGGCATCCGGAAGTCCCGGGTTCCGGCAGGTGCCGGCGAACGAGGAACGCTACCTGTTCGAGCAGCGCGAATTCATGGCCGAGCACTTCCGCACCCAGCCGACCCCGGGGCCGATCGCCACGGCTTCACCGCGCAGAACCTCGCGTCGGGCGAGACGTGGTGGCAGGCCGACCTCAGCCCCCGCGTCCGCGCGTTCGGGCTGGACACCTGCAACGCGGTCGCCGGTCCCGACGGCGCCGTGCCCGAGTCGCAGATGCGGTGGCTGCGGGCGCAGCTCGAGATCGCCCAGCGCGACCAGGTGCTCGCGCTGATCTTCAGCCACCACAACAGCCTCACGCTCGAGAACCGGGCGACACGACCGGGGGCCGACGAGAAGCTGTACGGGGCCGAGGAGTTCATCGCGTTGCTGCAGGAGTTCCCGGTGGTGGTGGGGTGGCTCAACGGCCACACCCACCTGAATCAGATCCTGGCCCACACCACCGACACCGGCGGGTTCTGGGAGATCACGACCGCGTCGTGCATCGACTTCCCCCAGCAGCAGCAGGTCGTCGAGCTCGTCGACAACCGGGACGGCACGCTGTCGCTGTTCACGACGGTGCTGGACCACTCGTCGCCGGCGGTGCCCGGCTCGTCGGGCTCGATCGCCGACCTCGCCAGCCGCAGTCGCGAACTCGCCGCGAACGACTGGGCCGAGACGCCCCTGATGCGCCGCGGCTCGCCGCTGGACCGCAACACCGAACTGCTGCTGCCCGCGCCCTTCGACCTGTCGGTCATCTCGGACGCGCAGCTCGAGGCGCAGCACGTCACCGAGCGGGCGCGGCTGCTCGCCTACGAGAAGGAGCGCGGGCTGTGAGGCGCGTCCTGTCGATCGCGCCGTTGATGGCGGTGGCCGTCTTGGCCGGGTGCTCGCAGATCGCCGCGATCGCCCCGGTCGGCGGCAACCACCTGACCGAGGTGCGCTTCGCGACGATCGACGTGCTGCAAGAGCAGGGCATCGCCCTGCAGGACGTCCCCACCTGCACACGCGGCGACGACGGCTCGGTCGCGTGCACGGGAACCACCAGCACGGGCGATGACGTCGCGGCCTCCTCTCCGGGGTCCGACCCCGACCGCGTCACGGTGACCGTGTCGTCGAAGGTGGTCTTCGACGGCAGCGTCAGCGAGGTCATCGACCGCGCGGCCGGAGTCGCCTCGTGAGGCGCACCGCGGCCGCCGCGGGGGTCGTCCTCGTCCACGCCCTCGTGCAGGCGCTGTTGGTGCTGCCCGGGCTCACTCCCGCGATGGGGGTCGGGTTCGTCGCGCTCGCGGCCGCGTCGGCGATGGCGCTCGTCGCGTTCTGGGCCACGACGCTCGTGCTGGTCGGGACGCCGGGGGCCCGGCGCCCCCGGATCGTCCGCGCCCTCGCCGCGGTGATCGTCGCCCTCGTGATCGTCGGCGCCCTGACGGTGCTGTCGCCTCTCGCCGGGGCGGTCGGCCTGCTCGTGGCGTTCGTCGTCGCCTCGTCGGCGGGTGGTGCGGATGCCGGTGCACTCGACGGTCCGCGCAGCTTCCGGCGGCATCCGTTCCGGGCCGTCCTGCTGCTCGTCGCGACCGCGCTGACGATCGTCGTCGCGGTGGTCGCGGCGCTCGTCCTCGGCCTCTTCCTCACGGGGGCGTTCGGGGCGTTTCTGACGTGGGTCGTCGCGGGGGCCCTCGTGGTGCCGACGGCGCGCGGGTGGGCGCGGCTGGCGGTGCGGGCGCGCGGCTGACGCCGCTGTGAACCGGCCCTGCGCCAGACCGAGTTCAAGAAATGCGTTTGCGATGAATTCGCCCTGAGCTATGTTTGACCAACGCGCGCCACCGATGTCGCGCAGATCGCTCAATTCATCCCCCCGTTTGGAGCGCACCATGGGTCGAACCCTGCGTTCGGTCGCGGCCATTTCTCTGGCCGGACTGTTCACCGTCGCCGGCGGCACCGCCGTTCAGGCTGCCGAAGTGGGCGAGGGGGTGACCCCACCCACACCCATCGAATCCGCCACCGGGCGCTACATCGTCGTTCTCGACGAGGCGCCCGTCGCCACCTACGGCGGCGGCGAAGCGGGCCTCGAGGCCACGAAGTCCGAGGACGCCAACCTCGACACGGGCACGCCCGAGGCGCGGCGCTACTCGGCCTTTCTCGAGCAGCGCCAGCAGGACGTCGCCGACGAGGCGGGCGTCCAGCCGGACTACTCGTACACGATCGCCGTCAACGGCTTCAGCGCCACGATGGACCCCAACCAGGCCGCCAAGCTCGCCGCCACCAAGGGCGTGCAGAAGGTCGTCCCCGACGAGATCCGCCATCCCGCGGCCGTCCCCTCCACCGAGTTCCTCGGGCTCGAGGGCGACAACGGCGTGTGGCAGCAGGTCGGCGGGATCGACGCGGCCGGCGAGGGCGTCGTGGTCGGTGTCGTCGACACCGGCATCGCGCCCGAGAACCCCGCCTTCGCGGGCGAGCAGCTGGGCACCACCCCCGGCGACGAGCCCTACCTCGACGGCAACGACGTCGTGTACCGCAAGGGCGACGGCACCGACTTCCGCTCCCCGCGCGTCGCCGAGGGCAACGGCTGGTCGCTGTCGGACTACTCCACCAAGCTCATCGGCGCCCGCTACTTCGGCGAGGGCGCGGCGGCCACCGGCTTCACCTTCGAGGCCGACTACCTCTCGCCCCGCGACGGCGACGCCCACGGTTCGCACACCGCGAGCACCGCGGCCGGCAACAACGGCGTCGAAGCCGACGTCGAGGGCATCGACTTCGGCGCGATCTCGGGCGTCGCCCCCGCCGCGAAGGTCTCGGCGTACAAGGCGTGCTGGGCCGGCCCCGACCCTCTCGTGACCACCGACGACGTGTGCGCGCTCAGCGACCTGCTCGGCGCGATCAACGCGGCGGTCGACGACGGCGTCGACGTCATCAACTACTCGATCGGCGGCGGCGCCGCCACGAGCACCCTCGCGATCGAGGACCAGGCGTTCTTCAATGCCGCCGCCGCGGGCGTGTTCGTCGCGGTGTCGGCCGGCAACTCCGGCCCCGGCGCCTCGACGGCCGACCACGCGTCGCCCTGGTACACCACGGTCGCCGCCTCGACGATCCCGACCTACGAGGGCACGGTGAAGCTGCCCGACGGGTTCCAGGCCGCCGGCGCCTCGGTCTCGGTGCCCGCGGGCCAGGAGGTCACGGCACCGGTCGTGTACGCGGGCGACATCGCGGCATCCGGAACCGATCCCGCGAATGCGGCCCTGTGCCTGCTCGGATCGCTCGACCCGGCGCAGGCCGCCGGCAAGATCGTCGTGTGCGACCGCGGCCAGAACGCCCGCGTCGAGAAGTCGCAGGCGGTCAAGGACGCCGGCGGCGTGGGCATGATCCTCGTCAACGTCACGCCCGCCTCGGTCGACAACGACTTCCACTCCGTGCCGACCGTCCACATCGACGCGCGCTACCGCGACGCCCTGCTCGCCTACGTGCGGGGCACGGCGGATGCCACGGCCACCCTCGTGGGCGAGAACGTCACGGGTGAGACCACCCCGACGCCGCAGGTCGCGGGCTTCTCGAGCCGCGGACCGATGCTCGCCGACGGCAGCGACATCCTCAAGCCCGACGTGTCGGCGCCCGGTGTCGCGATCCTCGCGGCCGCGGCCAACGCCCCCGGTGCTACGCCGACGTTCGAGTTCCTCTCGGGCACGTCGATGTCGTCGCCGCACGTCGCCGGTCTCGCCGCGCTGTACCTCGGCGAGCGACCCCTGGCCACCCCGGCCGAGGTGAAGTCGGCGATGATGACCACCGCGTACGACACCGTCGACGTCGAGGGTGCGCCCGCTCAGGATCCCTTCGCGCAGGGCGCCGGTCACGTCGACCCGACGAAGTACTTCGACCCGGGCCTGCTCTACCTGAACGAGCCCGCCGACTGGGCGGCCTTCCTGCAGGGCAAGGGCCTCGAGGACTTCGGCGTCGAGCCCATCGACGGCAGCGACCTCAACCTCGCGTCGATCTCGATCGGTTCGCTCGCCAAGCCCCAGACCGTCACCCGTACGGTGACCTCGACGCAGGCGGGGACCTTCTCGGCATCCGTCGAGGTTCCCGGAGTGGATGCCGTGGTCGAGCCGTCGACGCTAGAGTTCGGCGCCGCGGGCGAGTCGAAGTCCTTCACCGTCACCTTCTCGCGCACGACCGCCCCGGCCGAGCAGTGGACGACCGGCTTCCTCACCTGGACGAGCGGTGACACGCAGGTGCGCTCGCCCATCGCGCTGCGTCCCGCGACGGCCGAGGCTCCGGCCGAGGTGTCGGGCACGGGCCTGTCCGGGTCGACGAGCGTCGAGGTGCTCCCGGGTGTGGGCGGCGAGCTGCCGCTGACGCTCTCGGGCCTGGCCGCGCAGACGCTGCTGACCGACCCCGCCAACCCGGTCGACGGCCACTCCGGTGACCAGGACTCGGGCGACGCCGACGGCTACGTGCGGTGGACGGTCGACGTTCCCGAGGGCACGACGCTCTCGCGCTTCACGCTCGACTCGTCCGACGACACCGGCAGCGACCTCGACCTGTTCGTGTCGCGCGTCGTCAGCCCCGACGACCTGCGGTACTACGAGCGCTTCACCTCGGCGACGGCCTCGGCCGACGAGCAGGTGTCGCTGCCGAACCCGACCCCGGGCACGTACCTGATCGAGGCGAACCTGTACTCGTTCACCGGGCCGTTCACGTGGGACATGACCACGGTCAACGTCACGCCGGGTGGCGAGGGGCAGCTGACGGCGACGCCGAACCCGCTGCCCGTCGAGCAGGGCGTGGCGACCTCGTACGAGCTGTCGTGGCAGGGCCTCGCGGCCAACACGCGATACCTCGGCGTCGTGCAGTACGGCGACTCGGACGTGCAGACGGTGCTGACCGTCGACTCGGGCGAGGCGGCTCCGGTCGTCGTCGAGGCGCCGACGGTGTCGGGCACGGCCAAGGTCGGGCGCACGCTCACCGCGACCCCCGGCACGTGGGATCCGGCCGACGTCACGACCGCGTACCAGTGGCTGCGCGACGGTCAGCCGATCGACGGCGCCACCGGGGCGACGTACCGCGTGCAGCGCGCCGACCAGGGCACCACCCTGAGCGTCCGCGTCACCGCGACCGACCCGGCCACCGGGCTCACCGGCACGGCCGACAGCAACGGCGCCCCCGTCGTCGTCTCGTCGCGCATCTCGGTGACCCCGAGCCCGCGCGTCGGCACGACCGGCGAGCCGTTCGTCCTCACCGTGACGGTCAAGCCCACCGCTGGTCCCGCCGTCCAGGGCGACGTCACCGTGACCGTCGGCGGCAAGGACTACGTCGCCACCCTGCAGAACGGTACGGCCACCATCACGGTCGACCCGCAGACCCGGGGCGTGCAGCGCGTCACGGCGGTCTACGCCGGCAGCGCGACGGTCGAGGGCTCGCGCACGAGCACCTCGATCTACGTCAAGCGCTGATCATCGGGAAGACGCGGCGCCCGGGCTCCGGCTCGGGCGCCGCGTTCTCGTGTTCAGCGTCGCTTGCGGGGGGTGAGTCGCACGCCCGGCAGGGGCGGCGCGGGGATCCGCTCGGGGCCGTGATCGACCACCGTCCCGAACCTCTCGCTCCGCGCCTCCCACGCCTCGCGTGCCTCGACGATCTCGTCGTGCGAGCGACCGACGAAGTTCCACCACATCACGATGTCCGCCTCGAACGGCTCCCCGCCCAGCAGGAACACCCGGGCACCCTCGTCGCTGCGCAGCTCGAGGTGGTCGCGTCCCTTGCCCACGTAGACCAGGCGGGTGTGATCGACGGATGCCGCCGGCCCCGCCTCGGGCGAAGAGGTCGGGCGCCTCGCGGCGTCGGCGTCGACGGCATCCACCCCCGTCTCGACCAGCGCGGTGCCGGTCATGCCGTACACGGCATATTCCCACTCGGGATGCAGCGGGACCCGCGCGGTGGCACCCGCGGGCAGACGCAGCTCGGCGCCGACGATGGGGGTGTGCACGGTCGCGGGCGAGGTCACGCTGCCCAAGTCGCCCATCACGACGACCGCGTCGGCCCCGTCGCCGAGGTCGAGGATGGGCAGATTCTCGTGGCGTTCGAAAGCGGGGGCGCCGTGACGCCGGTCCTCGGGCAGGGCCACCCACAGCTGCAGGGCGTCCAGGGGGATCGGCCCCTCGCCGACCGAGTACTCGGAATGCGCGATGCCCGCGCCGCTGGTCATCAGGTTCAGGGCGCCGGGGCGGACGACGACGTCGCTGCCCACGGCATCCCGGTGCCGGACCTCGCCGATGATCGGCCACGTCACCGTCTGCAGCCCGATGTGCGGGTGCGGTTCGACACGCATCAGGGTGTCCTGCGGTCCGAAGCGGTCGAGGAAGCACCACGCCCCGACCATCGGCAGCGAGCGGTGGGGAAGGGTCCGGTGGACCTCCATGCCGCGCACCCCGCCGAGGGGCACCTCGCGGGCGGCGACCACGAG
>NZ_QAJB01000179.1:0-9253 GCF_003061325.1 Microbacterium sp. HMWF026 | reverse complement strand
CGCAATCGACGGGACCCTCGGATGCCGGCGGCGCGACGTCGAGGCGGGTCACGACGACTGACCGGCGCCCTCGGGCCACTCGACGGAGAGGCCTTCGACGTCGTGTTCGCCGAGGTAGTGCGCCACGAACGGGCACGAGGGGATCACGGTGTCGCCGCGGCGCGCGAGGTCGGACAACGCTTCGCTCGCGAGGCGCGAGCCGAGGCCCTTGCCCTTGAAGGCGGGGTCGACCTCGGTGTGGGGGAGCTCGACGCGGTCGCCCGCGGACTCGAATTCGAGGAACCCGCCGAGCTCGTCGCCCACGTGGATCTCGTATCGGCCCGCGTCGTCGTTGCGGGTCACGGTCAGGTCATCGGCCATGGGGTCTCCTGTCGTCGGTGATGACAGCAACGTATGCGCTGGCATGGATGTTCCGCGACGGGTGGACAGGGACGCGCGGGTGCCTCTTGCACGCGCCGCGCGGCGATCAGGCGACGGTGGACAGCAGCTGGACGAGCTGCTCGCCGGTCCTCGTCAGCGAGCTGACCGCCGACGAGATGACGGCGAGGGCGATCACGACGAAGAGGGGCAGTTCGCGCCACCGCCGCTCCACGGCCGTCGCCACGACGACGGCGATCGCGGTGAGGATGGCGATCGTCTGCCCGGCGACCCCCGCGAAGGCCTGACGCAATGCTGATTCCTCGGTCACCGTGTTGTAGCTGGTGAAGATCAGCCCCAGGACGAACGGGATGAGAATCACGCCCGTGATGAGGAGCAGTCCCCGGCTGAGGTGGCGACGCGGCCGCAGCGCTGCGCCCTCTTCGACCTGCTGCGCGGTGGACATTCTCCGACGCTAGCTCTTGGAGAAGCTCTTGACCAGAGCGGTGGGGCTGCGGTCGCAGTCGTCGCTCAGCATGCTCGCTACGCTGGCCGGATGCCGCCGCCGCCCACCGCTCGACTCCGGTTCCGCGAGATGAGCGGCGACGACCTCGACGCGATGGCCGCTCTTCTCGGTGACCCCGCGGTGATGACGTTCTACCCCGCGCCGAAGAGCCGCGAGGACGCGGACCGCTGGATCCGCTGGAACGAGGCCAATTACGCCGAACACGGCTTTGGTCTCTGGATCATCGAGACCCACGTCGGCGCGTTCGTCGGCGACTGCGGACTCACCTGGCAGCGGGTGAACGGGGTGCGCAGGCTCGAGGTGGGCTACCACGTCGTTCCGCTGCACCAGGGCCGGGGGCTGGCGACCGAGGCCGCCGCCGCCTGCCGCGACTTCGCCCGCGACCGCGCCATCAGTGACGAACTGGTCGCGATCACTCACCCCGACAACATCGCCTCGCAACGGGTCGCCGTGAACCTCGGCATGCGGCGCATCGCCGATGACCTCGGCGGCGGCACCGTGCGCCACGTCTTCGGCATGCCGCTCTAAGGGCGCCGCCCCTCTCGTACGCCGCTCATCGCATCGTTCGCGCCGCTCGTCGCATGGCCGAGGAATACCGCCCCGCCGGGGCTCGGCATCCCTCTAATGTTCGGCGAGTCCGCAGAGCCGCGAACAGGAGACCCCATGAGCGCTTCCGTCGACGACGATGTCGTCACCGACCCGAACCTTCCGCCCGTCGCGGTACCGCCCGACAAGCTCGAGAGCCGCTGGACCCCGGCGAAGATCGCCCTGTGGATCGGCATCGCCCTGCTCGGCGGTCTCGGCTGGACCATGCTCGCCATCGTGCGCGGCGAGACGGTGAACGCGATCTGGTTCGTGTTCGCGGCCGTCTGCACCTATCTGATCGGCTATCGCTTCTACTCGAAGGTGATCGAGCGCTACATCACCCGGCCGGACGACCGCCGCGCCACCCCCGCCGAGCGCAAGGCCGATGGCAAGGACTTCGTGCCCACCGACCGTCGCGTGCTCTACGGCCACCACTTCGCGGCCATCGCCGGTGCGGGCCCCCTCGTGGGCCCGGTGCTCGCCGCGCAGATGGGGTATCTGCCCGGCACGATCTGGATCATCGTCGGCGTGATCCTCGCCGGCGCGGTGCAGGACTACCTCGTGCTGTTCTTCTCGATGCGCCGCGGTGGCCGCACCATCGGCCAGATGGCGCGCGACGAGCTCGGGAAGATTGGCGGCACCGCGGCCATCCTCGCGAGCCTGCTCATCATGCTGATCATCGTCGCGATCCTCGCCCTGGTCGTCGTGAACGCGCTCGGCGAGAGCCCCTGGGGCGTCTTCAGCGTGTCGATGACCATCCCGATCGCCCTCTTCATGGGCCTGTACCTGCGCTACATCCGCCCCGGCCGCATCACCGAGATCTCGATCATCGGTTTCGTGCTGCTCATCGGCGCGATCGTGGCGGGCGGCTGGGTCGCCTCGACCGAGTGGGGCTACGCGGCCTTCCACCTCGACCGCTCGGTCATCGCGTGGGGGATCATCATCTACGGCTTCGTCGCCGCGGTCCTTCCCGTGTGGCTGCTCCTCGCTCCGCGCGACTACCTGTCGACGTTCATGAAGGTCGGCGTGATCGTCATGCTCGCGGGGGCGATTGTGCTGGTGCGCCCCGAGATCTCGGTGCCGGCGTTCAGCGAGTTCGCCGGCGGCCAGACCGGCCCGGTGTTCAGCGGCCCGATCTTCCCGTTCCTGTTCGTGACCATCGCCTGCGGTGCGCTGAGCGGGTTCCACGCCCTCATCGCCTCGGGAACGACGCCCAAGCTCGTCGAGAAGGAGCGCCAGACCCGC
The DNA here is from genome assembly GCF_003061325.1 of Microbacterium sp. HMWF026. NCBI lineage: Bacteria > Bacillati > Actinomycetota > Actinomycetes > Micrococcales > Microbacteriaceae > Microbacterium > Microbacterium sp. HMWF026. Next base: position 6,540 of record NZ_QAJB01000179.1, on the reverse strand, counting down.
TTCATCGGGTACGGCGGCATGCTCATGGAATCGTTCGTCGCGATCATGGCCCTCGTGGCGGCGCTGTCGATCGATCGCGGCATCTACTTCGCGATGAACTCCTCGCCCGCGGCCACGCTCGGCACCGCCGAAGGCGCGGTCGCGTTCGTGAACGGCCTGGGGCTCGCGGGCGTCAACCTGACGCCCGACATGCTCACCTCCACCGCGGCGGCGGTCGGCGAGAGCTCGATCGTCTCGCGCACCGGCGGCGCCCCGACCCTGGCGCTGGGACTCGCGCACATCATGCAGCAGGCCCTGGGCGGTCAGGCGATGATGGCGTTCTGGTACCACTTCGCCATCATGTTCGAGGCCCTGTTCATCCTGACGGCGGTGGATGCCGGTACCCGCGTGGCCCGATTCATGCTCCAGGATTCGATCGGCACCGTCATCCCGAAGTTCAAGGACCTGTCGTGGCGGCCCGGCGTCTGGATCTGCACGGCCGTCATGGTCGCGGGTTGGGGGTCGATCCTCATCCTCGGCGTGACCGACCCGTTGGGCGGCATCAACACCTTCTTCCCGCTGTTCGGCATCGCCAACCAGCTGCTCGCCGCGATCGCGCTCGCCGTGGTGCTCGCGATCGTCGCCAAGCGCGGTCGCGCGTATTTCCGCTGGCTGTGGATCGTGGCGCTGCCCCTGGCCTTCGCCGCGGTGGTGACGATCACGGCATCCATGTACAAGATCTTCTCGCCGGTGCCGGCGGTCGGATACTGGGCCAATCATTTCGCGTTCCGCGGGGCGTTGGCCGAGGGCAAGACCGAGTTCGGCACGGCCAAGAGCGTCGCGGCGATGGAGGCGGTCGTGCGCAACACCTTCGTGCAGGGGGTGCTGTCGGTGATCTTCGTGACGCTGGCGATCGTCGTGATCGTCATGGCCGTCATCGTCACGGTCCGGGCGCTGCGCGCGGGCGGCGGCGAGAACCTCGAGGACGCGCCCGTCCCGTCGCGGCGGTTCGCGGCCGCGGGCTTCCTCGCCACCGCGGAGGAGCGCGCGATCGAGAAGCGGTGGCAGAGCCTCCCCGCCGATCACCCCGACCGGCCGACCGCGTCGTCGCATCACTGAGGACCCCGAGATGACTCACGCGGATGCCACGGCCCCCGGCGCGGACGACGACAGCGGCCAGACGCTGCGGTGCCGTCTCGCGCGGGCGGGCCGTGGCATCCGGTGGTACGTGACGACCCTCATGGGCGATCGCGCGTACGACGTCTACGTCGCGCATCTGCGCGCCCATCACCCCGCGGCGACGCCGCTGACCGAACGGCAATTCTGGCGACAGCGCTCCGATGAGCAGGACCGCAATCCCGGCGCGCGCTGCTGCTGAGTAGGCTTCCAGGATGCTCGACGCACCGGTGCTCGCGGGCGCCGTCGGCGTGATCGTCGGGGCGGCCCTGACGCTCGCCCTCGTGCTCGCGCGCCGGTACGCGCTGGGCTCGCGTGACCTGGGCAGCGACGCCGACCGGGCGACCCACCGGACGCTCCACGTCGCGGCGGCCGCGGCCGCGGCGCTGCGCGGGGGCCGCGACGAGCCCGACGCGGCGCGCGCGGCCCGGCACCTGCGCGTGCTGCTCGGCGCCGAGGCGGTCGCCATCGTCGAGACGGCGACCGATCGCGTCGCCCTCGACGGCCCCGCGGCGCTCGAGGCCTCGGCGCGTCGCGTCGCCGCCCGCGTGTACGACTCGGCGCGCCGTCAAGTGTTCTCGGAGCACGACAGCGCCGCGGTGGGTGCTCCGATCGTGGTCGACGGGAGGGTGTGGGGTGCGGTCGTCGCCTTCGCCGACGAGGCCCGTGCGCCCCTCGTGCGGGCGACCGGGGACGTCGCCGACTGGTGCGCCGCGCAGATCGAGCTCGCGGGCCTGGACGCCTCGCGCGCCGCGTTGGCCGAGGCGGAGTTGAAGGCGTTGCGCGCCCAGATCAGCCCGCACTTCATCTACAACGCGCTTACGGCGATCGCCTCGTTCATCTCGACCGATCCGCCCCGAGCGCGCGATCTGGTGCTCGAGTTCGCGGATTTCACGCGCTACTCGTTCCGGCGGCAGGGCGAGTTCACCACGCTGGCCGAAGAGCTGCGCAGCATCCACTCCTACCTCGAACTCGAACGCGCGCGCTTCGGCGACCGCCTCACGGTGCGTCTGCGCATCGCACCCGAGACGCTCGCGACCGTCATCCCGTTCCTGTCGGTGCAGCCCCTCATCGAGAATGCCGTGCGTCACGGTTTGGAGCCCGGGGAGCGCGGGGGAGTGCTGACGGTGTCGTCGGTCGACGCCGGTACGCACACCGAGGTCATCGTCGACGACGACGGGGTGGGCATGGACCCTGACGAGCTGGCGGCCCTGCTCGATCTCGACGCGCCCTCGTCGCACGTGGGGTTGCGCAACGTCGACGCGCGCCTGCGGCAGCTCTACGGTCCCGCCGGAGGTCTCGTCGTCGAGACGAATATCGGCGCGGGCACCTCGGTGCGCCTGCGCGTGCCCAAGTCGCAGCCGCAGCACGAGACGGTGCGCGCGTGAGCGTCATCGTGCTCGTCGCCGACGACGAGGCACCCGCCCGCGCCGAGCTCGCGACGCTGCTCTCGGCCGATCCGCGGGTCGACACGGTCTGCACGGCCGCCGGTGGGGCCGAGGCGCTGCGGATCCTCGAGGGTGGTGGCGTCGCCGTGGCCTTCCTCGACATCCACATGCCGGGGCTGGACGGCTTCGATCTCGCGCGGGCTCTCGCGGGTCTGCGCGCGCGCCCCGCGGTGGTCTTCGTGACCGCCGACGATGCGGGAGCCGTGCAGGCGTTCGACCTCGAGGCGGTCGACTACGTCCTCAAGCCCGTCCGGGCGGAGCGGCTGTCGCGGGCGCTCGGCCGTGCCCTCTCCTCACCCGCCGATGCCGAGGCGCCGGGCGACGAGACGATCCCCGTGACCGTGGGTGCGACGACGCGCCTCGTGCGCCGGTCCGAGGTGCGATGGGTGCAGGCCAATGGCGATTACTCGCGCCTGTACACCGCGTCGGGGGACCACCTGGTGCGGGCGACCCTGTCGGACCTGGCCGACCGCTGGGCCGACTCGGGATTCGTGCGTGTGCACCGTTCGTACCTGGTCCATCGCGAGGCGGTCGTCGAGGTACGCCTCGCCGGGTCGGCGCCCACGGTCGTCCTGCCCGAGATCGAGCTGCCGGTCAGTCGTCGCCTCGTGTCCGCCGTGCGCGAGGCGCTACTGCGATGACCCGCGCCGGGGCGGTCGGCCGCGTTCGCGGAGGAGGGATGCCATGACCCCTGATCCGCGTCCCCCGCAACGCGTGCGGGTCACGGCATCCACCGCGGGGCGGGTCCCACGACCGGCGACCCGGGGATTCGCCCTGCCCGGGCGCATCGCCGACGAGGCCGAGGCGGTCTTCTCGCGCGGGCTGGTGCGCGCGCAGCTCCGCTTGGCTCTCGGGTGCGTGTCGTCGTTCGTCGCGGTCGCGGTGGTGCTCACCGGGATCATCGCGGCCCTGCCGACCCTGGGCGATCCGGTCCTGTGGTCTGTACCCCTGTCGTGGTTGCTGCACGCGTACGGGTTCTACCCCGTCATCCTCGTCTTCGCGCTCATCTACGTCCGGGCCGCGGCCCGAAACGAGCGCCGCTACCGTCAGCTCGCCGAGCCGGGGCCGGCTTCATGAACCCCGTCTTCGATCTGGCGGCGGTCGGCGCGCTCGTCGTGATCACCGCGGTGCTGGGCTTCGCCGGCATCCGCACCTCGCGCACGCGCAGCGACTTCTTCGTCGCCTCGCGCAGCGTCGGAAGCGTCTGGAACGCGTCGGCCATCAGCGGCGAGTACCTGTCGGCCGGGACCTTCCTGGGCCTCGCCGGTCTGGTGCTGCTCTCGGGGGCCGAGGGATTCTGGTTCCCGATCGGCTATGCCGCGGGGTACCTGCTCGTGCTGCTGTTCGTCGCGGCGCCACTGCGGCGCAGCGGGGCGTACACCATCCCTGATTTCGTCGAGGCGCGGTTGGAGTCGCGGGCCGTCCGGCGGGTGACGAGCGTCGTCGTGCTCGTCATCGGGTGGCTGTACATCGTGCCGCAGCTGCACGGCGCGTCTCTCGCCCTCGGCGTGGTCGCCGACGTCCCGCCGTGGGTGGGCGGGGTCGTGGTCGCCGTCCTCGTCGCGGGGATCGTCGCCGCGGGAGGCATGCGCGCCATCACGGCCGTGCAGGCCTTCCAGTACTGGCTCAAGCTCACGGCGCTGCTCGTGCCGGCGGTGTTCCTGCTCATCGCGCTGGCCGGCGACGGGACCGCGATCGATCCGGCACGGGTCTTCCCGGTCGAGAGCGGGCCCGGCGCCCTCGACGCGTATGCGACGGGGTCGCTGCTGCTCGCGCTGCTGCTCGGCACGATCGGCCTGCCGCACGTGTTGGTGCGCTTCTACACGAGTCCGGACGGGGCGTCGGCGCGGCGTACGACCGTGGCCGTGATCGTGCTGATCGGGGCGTTCTACGCCGTCTCGTCGACCATGGGGCTCATCGCCCGCGTGGTGGCCCCCGACCTCGCCGCTCCCGGGGTCGCCGACACCGTCGTGCTCGCCCTGCCGTCGCGTCTGTTCCCCGGGCTGACCGGTCAGCTGCTGACCGCCCTGCTCGTCGCCGGCGCGTTCGCCGCATTCTTGGCGACCTCGTCGGGGATCATCGTGTCGCTCGCGGGGGTGGTGAGTCAGGACGTGTTCGGCGGCGGGGTGCGGTCGTTCCGCCTATCGGCGGTGCTGTGCACGGCCGTGCCGCTGGTCATCGCGCTGCTGACACAACCCGCGGGCCTGGTGTCGAGCGTGGGGCTCGTTTTCGTCTTCGCGGCGTCGACGCTGTCGCCGGTGCTGCTGCTGGGCGTGTGGTGGACTCGGCTGACCGCGCGCGGGGCGGTGGCGGGCATGGTCGTCGGGGCGGTGTCGTGCGGAGCGGCGCTGGTGGCCGGGGCCGCGCTGCGCGATACGGCAGGCGGGGCCGTGTTCTTCTCGCAGCCGGCCGCGTGGACCATCCCCCTGACGACCGCGGTGATCGTCCTGGTGTCGCTTGCCGATCGCGGTGGCGTACCGCTGCGCGTCGACCGATACCTGGCGCGGCTGCACACGCCCGACGTCTGAGGGCTCAGCCGCGCGCCCGGTGACGCCGTACGGCGGCGCGGTTGGCGCAGCGTACCGAGCAGTAGCGCTGCCGACCGTTGCGGGTGACGTCGACCACGACCCGCGTGCACGGATCCGCCGCGCACCGGGCCAGGCGGTCCATGCCGCGGGTGACGAGGTGCAGTGAGGTGCCGACCGAGATCACCGCGGCGAGCACGCGGGGGAGCTCCTCGTCGCTGTCGCGGTAGTGCAGGTGCCATCCTTCGCCGTCGTGGTTCGTCAGCCGCGGGTAGGCGGTCACGGCCGCCATCTGGGCGTTCAGCAAAGCGGCGCGGGTGTCGTCGTCGGGGGCGTCGACGATGCGCAACCACTCGTCGATCACGGCGCGTGTGCGCTCATGATCATCGGATGCCACGGGAAAGGTCATCGTCATCCCCATCTCGCGCGTACGGGCTTCGATGCCGTCGCGGTCGTCCGGCCACTCGTTCGCCAGCGAGGCGGCCAGCAGCACGGCGTACTCCCCGTAAGGGTTGAGATGCATAGCGGCATTACATCACGCTGGGTCCATGACCGCCCCACGCCTCGTCCCCGCCGCCGGAACGGCATCCGTCCACGAGCACGCGTGGGTCACGGAGTCGTCGCACGTCACGAGCGAGGGTCGCGTGCGATACGTCCGGTGCACGTCGTGTCCCGCGCGCCGGGTCGACGTGGCCGAGCCGGCGTGGCTGCCGCCCTCGGCGATATCGCGCCTGCTCTGACGCGGGGGCATCCGATCCACAGGGGCCGCGCCGAACGGCGGCGCACGGTAGCGTCGAGGGGACCGTCGACGGAGGACGCATGCTGGTTCTGAGCCTGATCGCCGCGATCGCCGCCGCCCTGCTCGTGCCCGCGCTCGCGTTGCACGTCTGGTACGCCATCGGCCTGTCGCGCGTGTTCGATGCGCGGGGAGCCGAGCGGTGGCGCGCCTGGGTGCCCCTCGTGAACGACGCCGAGATCTTCCGGCTGGGCGGCATCGACCCCGTGCGTGCGGTGCTGCTGGTCGTACCGGTCGTGAACATCTACGCCCTCGTGCTCAAGGCGCGCGCCGCTCACCGTCTGGGGACGGCCGTGGGGCGCGGCGCCGGAACCACCGCCCTCGCGCTGCTGTTCCCCCCGGCGTGGGCGCAGGTCCTGGCCGCTCTCGAGAGGGCGACGGATGCCGAGCTCCCCGCGCCCGGGCCGCAGCGGCGTTCCGAGGTGTCCGCGCCCCCCGCGCCCGCGGGTCCGATCACGGCTGTGCCCGGCACGGTCGCGGCTGCCGCCGGGGCGCGTGCGGCGTCCGCCGAGCCCGTCGTCGCGCCCGCACCCGTCGTCCTTCCCGGGCCGGTTGAGATCGTGCCCACCCGCCCCGCGCCCGAGAACGAGCCCTCCGAGCACGCGCCCTCCGAGGA
>NZ_QAJB01000178.1:0-10644 GCF_003061325.1 Microbacterium sp. HMWF026 | reverse complement strand
GCCCCACAGCAGCCCCCGGCGCGTCACCCCGGGAGCGACGGCATCGGCGGAATCGGCCCCGCGCTCGGCGGTCATCCCGCCGCTCCCGTCGTCCGCGCGCCGCCGAGGTCGACGCCCGGGGCGTCGGCGAAGTCGATGTCGATCCACGACCCGCTGCCACCCAGGCGCACGGCGGCGCGGCGCATCACCCCCTGGTCGTCGAGCCAGAACCGCGTCGTCGCCGCCTCGGGGTCGACGGTCTGTCCCGCGGGGAGCGGGTTGTCCGACAGCGGACCGGCGAAGACCGTGACGGGTGCATCGTCCAAGGTCTCCTGACCGAGGGCGAGGGCGCCGCCCTGTCGCAGCAGCAGCGGGTTGTCGGGGCGGTCGGAACCGAGCGAGGCGATCACCTGCAGGACGGTGTGCAGCCGGGAGTGCGTCGCCGACAGCGGCGAGCTCTGCCAGGAGTCGCCCAGGGGCACGGCATCCGGGACCGGCAGCGGCGGGGGAGCGGCGGCGTCGGTCGCGACGGGCGCGTGTGCCGAGATCGCCGAGGCGTCCCACAGCAGCAGGGCGTTCGGGCGGTCGTCCGCCGACAGGGCGGCGTAGCCGGTGAGCGTGGCGTAGTCGAACCACCCCTCGAGGTGCAGCGTCGTCCCGCTGTCGTCGAGGTCGACCCGCACCGCGCGCGTGCCCGCGTCGAAGTTGCGGAACCGGGCAGCGGCGAGCAGCTCGGACTGCTCGGCGCTGACGGGCGTCGCCGTCGGCTCGACCACCGGGGCGGCGGGAGCGCACGCGGTGAGCAGTGCGAGCACCAGAGCGAACCCGCCCGCCGCGACGAGCCGCCCGCGCGTCACGGCCGCGCCCGGTCGGCGAAGAGGTCGGCGGGAGGGACGGCGATCGCGGCCCGGTCGGGCAGGGCGACCGACGCGGGCAGCACCCGCGCGGGGGCGTCGACATCGCCGAGGTCGGGCTGTGCGGGAGGAGCGGCGACCTTGAGGAAGCTCATGCCGGGCGGCACGTCGAGGGCCGGCAGGGCGGCGCGGTCGGCGGCCGGCTGCACGCCGCCGGGACAGGTCGACAGCAGGTCGCTGGGCAGTGTCGACGGGGTACCGTCGCTCACGCAGTTGCCCGCGGCCTGGGCCCTCGCCATCGAGATGTTGGCGAGATCGACGCCGTTGCCCGCCCAGACGGTGCCGGTGAAGACGTTCCCGATCGCGGCGAGGTCCTCGTTGCCGCTGAGCAGGACGCCCGCGCGGGGATTGTCCTGGATGCGGTTGTTCTCGATGGCGTTCTCGGTCCCGCCGCCGATGCCGATGCCGACGCCGAAGCCGCCGTCGGCCTGCGCGGGCGACTCGGCGCGGGCGTTGGCGCTGATCAGGTTGCCGGCCACGACGTTCGCGCGTTGCGGGGTGAACGCCTCCTGGTAGTTGGACAGCAGCGTCATGCCCACCCGGTTGCCGCTGAAGCGGTTGCCGACGACCCAGACGCTGTCGGAGGCGTTCGCGTTCTCGAATCCGACCGCGTTGTTCTCGGCGACGTTGCCGGTGACCAGGATGCCGCAGCCCTCGCACTGGCCCACGTAGATGCCGCTGTCGGCCGAGCCCGAGGCGTAGGAGTCGCGGATGACGCCGTCGTGCGCGTCGAAGGCGTACAGCCCGTAGAGGCCGTTGTCGTACGCGGTGACGTGGTCGATCGAGAAGCGGCGGACGGGTGGAAAGGCGGCCGGGTCGAGATGGGTGTAGCCGTCGACGCCGTGCGCGCTGGGTCCGTTCTCGTCGTGCAGCCCGGTGACGAGCACCCCGTAGAACGTCGCGCGGGTCACCGTGAGGTTCTCGATGCTGATGCCGTCGGCGATCGCGACCACGCCGTAGGAGCGGACCCCGCCGCCGTCGATCACGGTGGCGTTGCGGTCGGTTCCGCGCAGGGTGATGTCGGGCCTGTCGATGAGCACCTGTTCGTCATAGGTCCCGGGCCCGACGAGGACGAGTCCCCCCTGAGCGACGCGCGAGACGGCCTCCCCGATCGTGGGCACGTCCTCGGGAACGCGCACGGTCTGCGGAGCCTCGGGGGTCGCCGCGGGCGCGCACGCCACCAGGGAAGCGGCGGCCGATGCGGCGACGAGCAGGATCGCGAGGGTGCGACGAAGACGGGTCGGGTTCGGCACGAGCCGGAGTTTAGTCCTCGCCGCGCGGGCGACCGTGTGGGGGACGCCGAACGGCCCTCGACGGGGTGAAAAGCCGGGTGAAATGTCGGGTGACGACCTATGCGTGGGTATGCACTTCGCCATGCTGAACCCCGACGGGTCGTTCGCGCCCGCGCTCACCCGACGCCTCTGCTGATCCGAGACGGAGTCGCCCGCGCACGGACCGTCATCCACAGCCGCGGAGTCCGTTCGCGCCGCCGGAGCACCCCGTGCTCCCGAGCGAGCGCACGCGGCCCGGTTCCCAGGGGGAGAACACACAGCATGGATGCCACACGCCCGCAGGTGCGTCGCCTTTCGACGTCCACCCGTCCGCGCACCGCGCGCTGGCGCGCACCCCTCGCGATGCTCACCGCGGCGGCTCTGGCCCTCGGCGGCGCGGTCGCCGTCGTCGGCTCCGCGGCCCCCGCGAGCGCGGCCACCGGCCAGGTCAGCGGTACGGTCTTCCGCGACTTCAACGCCAACGGCGTCCGCGACACCGGCAACGGCGCGGGATCCGGCAAGGCGAACGACGTGGGGCTCGCCGGCGTGGCCGTCACCGTCACCGACGGCCACGGCGCCGTTCTCGCGCAGGGATCGACGTCGAGCCAGGGCACCTACGCCCTCGCGACCGGGGTCGCGGACGGCACCCCCGTGCGCGTGCAGTTCTCGGGATGGCCGAGCGGGTTCCAGCCCTCCGGCACCGGGGGCCAGAACGCCACGAACGGCACCAGCCTGCAGTTCGCGGCATCCGGAGCCTCCGGCGTCGACTTCGCCCTCAACAAGCCGGGCGACTACTCGCAGGACAACCCGCCGCTGCTGACGGCCGTGCAGCGCGCCGGCGACCCCGCCCGCGCGACCGACAAAACCGAGTGGTCGACCGGACCCGCCGTCGCCGGCACGCCCTACAGTGCGAACGGCACGGGCACGCAGAACGGGTTCCCCGGGCGCGTGGCGCTGGCGACGTTCCACGAGGTCGGCGCGGTCAACGCGGTGGTGTTCCAGAAGTCCACGAACAGCGCCTGGGCGTTCGCCGTCTACAAGCGTCAGTCCGGACTCGGCCCCCAGGGCCTGGGCGGTCTGTACCGCATCTCGGACGTGGTCGATTCGACCGGAGCGCCCTCGGCGGCGGGCACGGTGACCGGCTTCGACGTGCGCACCCTCGGGGTCGATCTGGGCACCGTACCCACCAACTCCGCGCGCGGGCTGACCGGGCCGCAGGACGCGGCGCGCGACGCCGACGCCATGGCCAAGGCCGGCAAGGTCGGCTTCGGGGGCGCGGCCATCAGCCCGGACGGCTCGACCCTCTACTTCGTCAACCTCAACGACAAGCGCCTGTACGCCCTCGACGTCGCCGACCCCGCGAAGTCGCCCACCCTGAAGGGCTCGTGGTCGCTGGATCTCGGCGTCGGCCAGCGCCCCTGGGCGCTCACGATCGACGACGGCACCGTCTTCGTGGGCTACGCCGACACGGGCGAGACCGCTCAGGGCGCACAGCCCGGCACCTCCGCCGCGAGCGCCGGCCTGCACGCGGGCGTGCTCTCGGTCCCGCTGAGCGGCCTCGGTTCCGCGGCGTGGACCCGCGTGCTCGATGTGCCCCTCGGCTACACCAAGGGGCAGGTGGCCGACTGGGCGACCTCGACCAACAGCAACCGGTGGAACACCTGGACCGACACCTGGCGCTGGACCGGCGGCAGCGTCATCGCGGCGACCACGTGGCAGATCTACCCACAGGCGATCCTGAGCGGCATCTTCCGCGACGAGGACGGGTACCTGCACCTGTCGTTCGCCGATCGCACCGCGATCCAGGGCGGCAACCGCAACCTCTCGTCGGACACGGGCTCGCAGCTGTACGAGACGGGCTCGGGCGGCGACCTGCTGGTGGCCGCACCCCGCCAGGACGGCACCTACGCGCTCGAGAACGACGGTCGAGTCGGCACCCGGCAGACCCAGTTCGGCGCGAACGCCGAGGGCCCCGGCGGCCGCGAGTTCTACGCGGACTCCAACAATCTGGGCACGGGCGGGCACCACGAGAACTCCCTCGGCTCGGTGGTCGGTCAGCGCGGCACGCGCGAGATCGTCGACACCACCTTCGACCCCCTCGACCGCGTGCGCCTGAGTGGTCTGAACTGGTTCTCGATCGACAGCGGCCGCTCCGCGCGCGGCTACGAGCTGACCGCCGACGGCGGCTTCGGCGCCGACTCGGCCGGGACGTTCCAGAAGGGCGGCGGCCTCGGCGCCGTCGCGCTGCTCGCCAAGGCCGCACCCGTCGAGATCGGCAACCGCGTGTGGTTCGACGCCGATCAGAACGGCATCCAGGATGCCGACGAGCCCGCGATCCAGGGCGTCACGGTTCAGCTCTATGCCGCCGGCGGCACCACCCCCCTCGCGACGCAGACCACCGACGGCCGGGGCCTGTACTACTTCCGCTCCGACCGTGACGGCTTCGACCCCAACGGCTCGTACACGGTGACCTTCGTGCAGCCGACGCAGGGCTCGCTCGCCCTGCGCGGGGCGAACGCCTCGACGTTCGGCACGATCGACTGGTCGCAGGCGGCGTTCACCAAGGCCGGCGTCTCGAGCACGACCGGCTCGGCGGCCGATCCCCGCACCGGTTCGGCGGCGGTCGCCCTGCGCGGGCCCGGCATGAACGTGCACGATCTGGATGCCGGCTTCGTCGCGCAGCGAGCGATCGACGTGGGCAAGGTGGTCGACGCCGCGGGCGGTGCGGCCGCCGCGGGCCAGACCTTCACCATCGACGTCGCGGCGCGCACCTTCCGCGGCGATCCGATCACCCTCGCGCAGAGCACGTTCGAGCTCGCGGACGGTGCGCGCTCGCCCGAGATCACGGTGCCCGTGGGGGCCGCGGTACGCGTGAGCGAGAACGAGCCGTCGACCAAGTCGGTGGCCATCACCGACCCCTCGGGAGCGGCGCACACCGACTGGTACACCGTCACGGGGACCGGCAAGACGCTGGCGTTCCGCGTGTCGAACACGCTGTACAAGCCGGGTTCGATCGAGGTGTCCAAGGCCGTCACGGGCGCGTTCTCGCTGTCGTCCGCCGAGCTCGCGGACGCGGAGTTCACCGTGGCCTACGCCTACACGGGCGGATCCGGCACGCTGACGCTGAACAAGGCGAACGGCTGGAAGAGCACCGCGGGCCCGCTCCCGTACGGCGCCGTGGTCACCCTGACCGAGACCGCGAAGACGGGTCAGGCGGCAGCGGTGGGCTTCGGCACTCCGACGTGGAGCACGGGTGCCCAGAACGACGGCTCGGCGAAGGTCACCGTCGGCGACGGCACCACCACCCGTGTGACCCTGACCAACCCGACGACGAAGCTCGTCGGCGGCTTCACCGTGAAGAAGGCCGTCACCGGCTCCGCCGCGGACCGCGTGCCCGGTGGCACCACCTTCACCGCCGAGTACTCGCTCGACGGGGGTTCCACCTGGACGGCTCTCACCCCGATCGCCGACGGCGAGACGGCGACCGGACCGACCGACATCGCGGCGGGGACGACCGTGCTCCTGCGCGAGGCCGCGCGTCCGACGCTGGACGACGTCGCCTGGCAGACCCCGGTCTTCTCGGGCACGGGCGTGACCGCGAAGGGCGACGGTACGGCCGCGCTGGTCGTCGCCGACGGCGTCACCGCCGCCGTGGCGCTGCAGAACCCGACCGAACCCCGGAACGGCCAGTTCTCGATCACGAAGGACGTCACGGGTCCGGGCGAGACGCTCGTCGACACCGGCCGCGACTACAGCGTGAACTACTCCTCGGCGAAGGGCTCCGGCACGCTGACGGTGAAGAACGGCCAGACGACCTCGTCGCCCGCGCTCCCCACCGGGACCGTGGTCACCCTGACCGAGGTCGCCCCGACCGGCGGTCTGCCGGCGGGCGCGACCTGGGGCACCCCGGTGCTCCGCGTGAACGGTGCCGAGCAGGCCAACGGGACGACCATCACGATCGGCGACGCGACCATCGTGGCCGTCACGGTCGAGAACCCGACCACGGTGACCCCGAGCGTCGACATCCGCAAGGGCGACGGCACGGCCGACACGGCGACGATCGCCCATGAGGCCGACACCGTCGCCGAGGGGCAGACCTTCCGCCCCGGCGAGACGCGCGACGTCGTCATCCGCGTCACCAACACCGGACCCGAAGCTCTGCGCGACGTCGTCGTGACCGACGAGACCCTGTCGGGTGCCGCGGTCACCGGCCTGGTGTGGACGGCGCCCGACGGCACGGTGCTCACGCCCGTGGCCGACGGCGCCACCACCTCGGCGCGCTGGGAGCAGACCTTCGGGTCCGGGACCGCGTCGTTCGCGCCCGGAGCCGTGATCGTCGGCCGCGCCACGCTCACCGTCGGCGCCGCGGGGGCCGCGGCCCACCAGGACCGCGCCACGGTCGCGGGCACGGGCGCCCTGTCGGGAACCCCCGTCACGGCCAAGAACGACTACAACGCCTTCGTCGGCGGCATCCAGGTGATCAAGTACGACGGGCAGAAGCCCGATCCGGCGATCGTCGACGCCGCGGGAGGGTGGGTGACCCCGGCCAAGCCGCTGCTGGATCCGACCCAGGATGCCAACACCACCGCCACCGCGGTGAAGCTGCCGGTCGACACCGCGCGTCCCGTGCGCTGGGTCGTCACCAACACCGGCGACACCTGGCTGACCGACGTCACGCTGACCGACACGACGCTGGCCGGCCCCGCGATCGGCGCGGACTGGACCGCCGACCTGTCCGGAGTGGGCGGACCGAAGGACTACTCGTTCGCGAAGAACGGACCGTGGACGGGCACGTTCGCCCCGGGCGCCTCGTTCTTCGCCACCGGAACGCTCGCCCTGCCGGCTGAGAGCAGCCACACCGACCGCGTCGACGTCGTCGGCACCGTCGTGGTGCCCGCGACGGACGACGACGGCGTTCCCACCGGTCGGCCCTCGGTCGTCGACGGTGCGCCCGTCGCCGCGAAGAAGGCGGACGGATCGCCCTACACGGTGGCCGACGACGATCCGTTCAACGCCGTCACCGGCGTCGGACCCCTCGTCGACATCCGCAAGGGCGACGGCGCGGGCGCGACGATCGCGCACGAGGCCGACACCGCCGCGTCGGCTGAGGCGTACCGGGGCGGCGAGACGCGGACGATCGTGTTCCGCGCCGCCAACACCGGAGACGAGCCCCTCGTCGACGTGACGCTCACCGACCTCACGGTCTCGGGGGGCGAGGCGAGCAACCTCGTCTGGACCCTGCCCGACGGCACGCCGCTCGCCGGCACGTGGAACGCGGACACGCGGACCTGGTCGGCGACCTGGGCGGGCCCGTGGGCTCCGGGAGCGGTCATCACCGGCTCGGCGCAGCTCACCCTCGGGGCGTCCTCGGCTCCGCACGTCGACCGCGCCACGGTCGACGCCCGCGGCGCGGCATCGGGCAAGCCCGTCACCGCGCGCAACGACTACCACGCCTTCACCGGCTCGACGCAGGTCATCAAGTACGACGGTCAGAAGGCCGACCCGGCCGTGAAGGACGCCGCGGGCGGGTGGATCACCCCCACCAAGCCCCTGGCGGATGCGGCCCAGGATGCCAACGACGCCGACCACGCGGTCGAGTACCCCGTGTCGACGGCCGAGAAGGTGCGCTGGGTGGTCACCAACACCGGCTCCACCTGGCTCACGAACCTGACGCTGACGGACACGACCCTGACCGGGCCCGCGATCGGCGATGACTGGACGGCTGATCTGTCGGCGTTCGGCGGCCCCCGGGCGTACTCGTTCGTGAAGAGCGGACCGTGGACCGGGGCCCTTCCCCCGGGCGCGTCGTTCTTCGCCGAGGGGACGCTGACCCTGCCCGCCGAGCAGCACCACACCGATCGGGTCGACCTCGTCGGCACCGTGGTGGTGCCCGCGGTCGCCGCCGACGGAGTGACACCGACCGGCCAGCCGCTGCGCGACGACCGAGGATCCCTCGTGACGGCCACCGTGGCCGATCCCGCCGACCCGTCCGCGCGCGTGCCGTTCACCGTCGGAGACGACGACCCGTTCACCGCCCGCACCGGCGTCGGCCCCTACGTCGACATCGAGAAGGGCGACGGCACGGGCACGACCATCGCGCACGACGCCGACACGATGGGCGATGCCGCGCAGTATGCCGCGGGGGAGTCGCGCACGATCGTCTTCCGCGTCGAGAACACCGGCGACGAAGACCTCGTCGACGTCGTGCTGCGCGATACCACCCTGTCGGGAGCCTCGGTGCAGGCGCTCGTCTGGACCCTGCCCGACGGCAGCACGGTCGACGCGCAGCAGAAGGACGGAGTCTGGACCGCTCGCTGGACCGCGACCTTCGAGGGCGGCGCGGTGTTCGCGCCCGGTCAGGTCGTCACCGGCGCGGCCACGCTGACGGTCGGCGCGGATGCCGTGCACACCGACCGTGCGTCGATCGATGCGCGCGGCGCAGCCTCCGGCGTCCCGGTCGGCGACGACGACGAGTACAACGCCTTCACCTCGGGCATCCAGGTCGTCAAGTACGACGGGGGCAAGAAGGACCCGGCCGTGAAGGATGCGTCCGGTCGGTGGATCACTCCCGTCAAGCCGCTCGTCGACGCGGTCCAGGATGCCGACACCCGGGACTCCGCGGTCACGTACACGGCCGATAAGGCCGGCGTCGTGCGCTGGGTCGTCACGAACACGGGATCGACGTGGCTGAGCGCGGTCGACCTGCGCGATGTGACCGACCGGGGACCCTCGGTGTCGTCGTGGACGGCGGACCTCAGCGCCTTCGGCGGCCCGGCGTCGTACGACTTCGTCGCGCAGGGCACCTGGCATGGGCTCATCCCGCCGGGAGCGTCGTTCTTCGCCCAGGGCACCCTGACCCTCGCCGCGGGCCAGACGCACGCGGACACCGTCACGGTCGAGGCGACCCCCGTGGTCCCCGCGGTCGACGCGGACGGTGTGCCGACCGGTGACCCCGCGATCGACGCCGGTGGGACGCCGGTGGCCGTGCGCGACGCGGCGGGAGCCGTGGTCCGCGTGTCCGACAGCGACCCGTTCTGGGCGCTGGTCCCGGTGCCGCTGGCGGTCACGGGCGTCACCGCCCCGCTGGTCCTCATGGGGGCGGGCGCCCTGCTGGCGCTGCTGGTCGGTATCGCCGTGCGGATGGTGCTCCGGCGGAGACGCGTTGAGTGAGAGGCGGTGCCGTTCCGCGTCGCGGAACGGCACCGCCGCCGACTCGGGTGCTCATGGGCGATTGCGCTATCTTGACGGCGATGCGTGATTCGTCCAGGGGGCCGGGCCAGGACCGGGGGCTGCGCTCCCTGTCCGAGCGCGTCGTCACCGGCGTTTTGCCGACCGACCCCCCGCCGTCGGTGCTCGACCTGGAGCTGCTGCTCTCGGTCGAGACGGGACCCACGCCGCGGCGGTGGGTCGAGGCGAGCGCGCGGACCCTCGAGGCGATCCTCATCGCCCGGTGCCACCTGGACGACGTCGAGAGTGCGCTGCAGCTGGTCGACACGCACTTCGCCGAGGGGCGGCTGCGCGTCCCCGGGTCGCTGCACCCGGCGACGCGGTCGACCCTGCTCGCAGCGGCGTCCGAGGTGTACTCGGCCGCCGGCCAGCCGCGGCGCGCGGGGCTCTACGCCGCCTCGGCGGTCGCCCACGCCGCGACGGCGCCGACCCGGTATCGCGCGCACGCCGTGAGGGCACTGGCCTACGCGTTGAACGGCGAGTACGACGCCGCCGGACGGGCGATCGAGCGCTGCCACGAGCTGGTGGCCGAAGCGGGCTGGTCCCGCGTGTACCGCGACTACGCGCTCATCCTCGCCGAGGTCCTGTACGCGTCGGCGGTGCTGGACGCCCCCGCCCTCGCCCGGCTCTCGGAGGAGCTGCAGGCGACCGCCCCGGCCGACCCGTTCTGGCAGTACACCGCGCGCGCCGCCGACGCGATGCGCGCGCTCATCACCCGCGACTACATGAGCGGTCTGGCTCTGCTCACCACGCTGGTGGGAGGCGCGGACGCGCTCAAGAGCCACACGATGGTGCGCGGCTTCGCCCTCGGGGTCTTCGCCGACACCCTGCTGGCGCGCGGCGAGGTGCGACGCGCGCTCGCAGTCATCGACGGCGCGGAAACACCCCGGGAGCACGCCCTCTGCTACGGGATGCAGCGCGCGGCCGCCTACCTGGCGCTCGGCCGGGACCGCTCCGCCCTGAACGCCACGGACGAGTGCATCGCGACGGGGGCGGACCACTGCGTCCGTACGCTCGTGCCGGTGCTGGTGCGCCGGTCGATCGCGTTCCTGCGCCTGAACAACCCGACCGCCGCCCTGGCCTCGTTCGAAGAGGCCTTCGGTCTGCGGGTGGGGCTGGGGGAGTCCTTGGCGCCGTTCATCGCGCTGCCGTGCGAGCCGCTCGACCAGCTGCTCACGATGCTCGTGGAGCGCCGGCCCGACGTCGCCGATGCGGTGGCGGCGGTGCGCACGGGTCTGGCGGCCGTTCCCACC
>NZ_QAJB01000177.1:1388-5962 GCF_003061325.1 Microbacterium sp. HMWF026 | reverse complement strand
GTACCGAAGCGGTGGGCGGTGATGGACACGGCCTGCTCGCGCAGGAAGGGCAGCAGCTCGACGTGCCCGGCACGGGTGACCTCGCCCGCGTACACCGCGACCGAGGGCGAGCCGCCCGTGGCGTCGGCGACCGCGGCGGTCGACCCGCCGAGGAGGCGCACCCGTCCACCGGTGCGGGCCAGGCGCGCGGCGCGGCGCGCCCAGTCCGCGGCGTCCTCGACCGCCGCGCGCACGCCCACGCCCTCGAGCCAGGCGCGGACGGCGGGCGGGAGCTCCGCGGCGCAGCTCACGGTGATTGTCGAGCCGGCGCGGACGCCCGCGGCGACCACCCGCACGAGAGCGGACGACGACGCGTCCTCGAGGCGCACGGTCACCGGCATCGCGGCGTAGCGCAGGACGTTCTGCTCCGACTCCAGGCCGGTCACGTCGCGGGCCAGCGAGAACTCCTCGGCCCATGCGGCGGCGTCGCTCGCGAGCGCGTCGGCGAGCCAGTCGCGGTCGGCGGCGGGCACGGCGGCCAGCGCCGGCGCGGCGAGGGCGTCGGGGGTGCGCGGGGCGGCGGAGGCGGCATCCGTCCACTCTCCGAACCCGTACAGGTAGTGGGGTCCGCCGGCCTTGGTGCCCGCGCCGACGGCGGACTTCTTCCAGCCGCCGAACGGCTGACGCTGCACGATCGCGCCGGTGGTGCCGCGGTTGACGTAGACGTTGCCGGCCTCGATGCGCGCGAGCCAGGTGTCGATCTCGGCGGTGTCCAGCGCGTGCAGGCCCGAGGTGAGGCCGTACTCGATCGCGTTGACGATCTCGATCGCCTCGTCGAGCGTCTCGGCGGTCATGATCCCGAGCACGGGACCGAAGTACTCGGTGCGGTGGAACGCGCTGCCGGGCTGCACCCCCTCGCGGATGCCGGGGCGCCACAGCGCGCCGTCCTCGTCGAGGCGCTGGGGCTCGACGACCCACCGCTGGCCGGGCTCGAGGGTCGTGAGCGCGGTCAGCAGCTTGCCCTGGGCCGGCTCGATGAGCGGGCCGACGCGCGAGGCCTCGTCCCACGGCATCCCGACCTCGAGGGAGGTGACCGCGTCGACGAGCTGGTCGCGGAAGCGGCGCGAGCGGGCGACCGACCCCACGAGGACGACGAGGGATGCCGCGGAGCACTTCTGTCCGGCGTGTCCGAAGGCCGACATCGCGACGTCCTTCGCCGCGAGGTCGAGGTCGGCGCTGGGGGTGACGATCACGGCGTTCTTTCCGCTCGTCTCGGCCAGCAGCGGCAGGTCGGCGCGGAAGGAGCGGAACAGCTCGGCCGTCTCGTACGCACCGGTGAGCACGACCCGCTCGACGGCGGGGTGCGTGAGCAGCTGACGGCCGAGGTCGTTCTCGGACACCTGCACGAGCTTCAGCACCTCGCGCGGGACCCCCGCCTGCCAGAGGGCCTCGACCATGACCGCGCCGGAGCGCTCGGCGAGCGCCGCGGGCTTGATCACCACGGCGGAGCCGGCCGCGAGGGCGGCGAGCGTCGAGCCGGCGGGGATCGCGACGGGGAAGTTCCACGGCGGGGTGACCACGGTCACACCGACCGGGGTGAACGTCGCGCCGTCGACGGCCTCGAGGCCGCGCGCCTGCTCGGCGTAGTAGTGCGCGAAATCGATCGCCTCGGACACCTCGGGGTCGCTCTGCTCGATCACCTTTCCGCACTCGGCGCCCATGACCTCGAGCAGGTCGGCGCGGCGGGCCTCGAGCGCATCGCCCGCGCGGTGCAGGATCTCGGCGCGACCGGCGGCCCCGAGCGCGCGCCACGCGGCGGCGGCGTCCACGGCATCCTGGATCAGCGTGTTCAGCGCCGCTTCGTCGGTGACGGTGTGGGCGGCGATGGTCTGCGCGCCGAGCGTCGAGTCCTTCATGCGGGCCACGATCGCGCGCGACCAGTCGCGGTTCGCCGCGATCGCCGGGTCGGAGTCGGGGGTGTTGCGGAACCCGTGCGCGGGGGCCGGCACGGCGGGCGCGGTGCGGTCCTGCACGCGGTGCGACGCCGGGACCCCCTCGGGCATGTCGGCGAGGGATGCCAGGAAGCGGTCGCGCTCGCGAGCGAACAGCGCCGCGTGGGTGTCGAGGTCGAACACCGCCGACATGAAGTTCTCGCTCGATGCGCCCTCTTCGAGGCGGCGGATGAGGTACGCGATCGCGACGTCGAACTCCTGCGGGTGCACGACGGGGGTGTACAGCAGGATCGATCCGACCGTGCGGCGAACGACCGCCTGCTGCGCGGTGGCCATCCCCAGGAGCATCTCGACGTCGATGCCGCCGGTCACCCCGCGGCGCTCGGCGAGCAGCCAGGCCAGGGCCACGTCGAACAGGTTGTGTCCGGCGACGCCGATGCGGACGTTGCGGGTGTGCTCGGGGCGCAGCGCGTAGTCGAGCACCGCCTTGTACGACGCGTCGGTCGCCTGCTTCGACGGCCAGGTCGCCAGCGGCCAGTCGTGCACGTCGGCATCCACGCGTTCCATCGGCAGGTTGGCGCCCTTGACGACGCGCACCTTGATGGGGGCACCTCCGGATGCCACGCGCGCGGCCGTCCACTCCTGCAGGCGGATCATCGCGGCGAGGGCGTCGGGCAGGTACGCCTGCAGGACGATCCCGGCCTCGACGCCGTGGAACTCGGGCTCGGACAGCAGCGTCTCGAACACGGCGAGGGTGAGGTCGAGATCCTTGAACTCCTCCATGTCGAGGTTGAGGAACGTGCCCGTCTCTTTCGCGACCCGGTACAGGGGGCGCAGGGCCGCGACGGCGTCGTCGACCGCCGCGTCGAAGGCCCAGGGGGTGTGCGGCGCGACGGTCGACGACACCTTGATCGAGACGTAGTCGACGTCGTCGCGCGAGAGCAGCGTGCGCGTGCCGGCCAAGCGCCGCGCCGCCTCCTTCTTGCCGAGGATCGCCTCGCCGAGCAGGTTGACGTTGAGGCGGATGCCGTCGCCTCGCCCGCGGATGGCGGCGATGGCGTCGCCGAGCTTGCGGTCGCTCGCGTCGACGATCAGGTGCCGCACCATCGCGCGCAGCGCCGTGCGGGCGGCGGGGACGACCACCTGCGGCAGGATCGGCGCCGTGAGCGCACCGAGTCGGATCGCGGCCTTGAGGTGCAGCGGGAGGAATCCGGGGATCAGGGGGGCGAGGGCGGAGAGGTTGCGGGCGGCGACGCGCACGTCCTCGGGGCGGACGACGCCGTCGACGAAGCCGACCGTGAAGTCCAAGCCGTTCGCATCGCGCAGCACGCCCGCGAGGCGCTGGGCGGCAGCGTCGACAGGCTCGTCGCGGCTCTCGGTGAGCCAGCGGCGGACGAGCGCGATCGCCTCGTCGGCGAGCTCGTGGGGGGTGACGAGTGCGGCGGGGGTGGTGCCGGACGTGGTGTCGGGGACATCGGTGAGCGACATGGCGATCCTTCCTCGGATGCTCTCAGCATGGGGCTCCCGTTCGTTCGAGAAAAGCGATGATTACCGATGCATACTGTTCGGTAAAGCCGAAGGGATGCCGTGTTCGATCTACGCCGCCTGCGCCTGCTGCACGAGCTGAGCGTGCGGGGCACGCTCGCCGCCGTCGCGGACGCCCTGTCGTACAGCCCGTCGACCATCTCGCAGCAGCTGAACCTGCTCGAGAAAGAGGCCGGGGTGCCGTTGCTCGAGCCGGACGGGCGTCGGGTACGCCTCACCGCGCAGGGTGCCGCCCTGGCCGCGCACGCCGCGCGCATGCTCGCCGCCGACGAGGCCGCCCGCGCCGAACTCGAACGCATGCGTCCCTCGCTCGCCCCCGTGCGGCTGGCCGTCATGCAGTCCGCGGCGCACGGACTGCTGCCGCGCGCACTCGACGCCCTCGCCGCCGGCGAACCGCAGCTGCGGGTCGAGATCGCCGAGCTCGCCCCCGAGGAGGGCCTGTTCGAGGTGGCGGCGCGTGGCTTCGACCTCGCGGTCGCCGAGCAGTACCCCGGTCACACGCGCGAGCACCGCGAGGGACTCGAGCGCGGGCTGCTGGGGCGGGATGCCATCCGCCTCGCGGTCGCGCGCGGCGACCGGGCGCGGCGGCTCGACGACCTCCGTGACCGCGCGTGGGTGATGGAGCCCGTCGGCACCGCCGCCCGCCAGTGGGCGACGCAGCAGTGCCGTGCCGCCGGGTTCGAACCCGACGTGCGGTTCGAGATGGCCGATCTGACCGCGCACGTCCGGCTCGTGGCATCCGGTCATGCCGTGGGCATGATCCCCGACCTGGTGTTCGCGGGCGAGACGCCGCCCGTGCGGCTGGTCGATCTGCCGGGCGAACCGCGCCGCGAGGTGTTCACGGCCGTGCGCCGCGGAACGGCCGACCGCCCCGGCGTCCGCGCGGTGCGCGGGGCACTGCAGGTGGCGTACGACCGGGGCGGTCGGTAGGGGGTCGCGCGCCGGCCGGCGCCGGGCGGTCGGCGCCCGTGGTCGACGCCCGGTGGTCGGCTCCCGGTGGTCGGCGCCCGTGGTCGGCGCCCGGTGGTCGGCGCCCGGTGGTCGCCTCCTGGTGGTCGGCGCCCGGCGCCGCCCGGCGCCGTCGCGAAACTCGGACAC
>NZ_QAJB01000177.1:0-1378 GCF_003061325.1 Microbacterium sp. HMWF026 | reverse complement strand
GCACGGTTCTCGGAGGATCCGGCCGGATTCGTCCGAGAACGGTGCGATTCTCCGAGAACGGTGCGGTGCCGCGAGTGCGGGCGCGGCCCGCGTCCGCCGCGCGGAGGCGCACCCCGACGCGGCGACGGCGCACGCCGACGCGACGGAGGCGCACCCCGGCGATCCCGAGCCCGGGTGTGCCCCGCGGCGCGTTACTTCGTCAGCGCGATCTCGTTCGGCGTGTGCTCCAGCGTCGCGCTGGTCACGACCTCGCCGGTCGTCAGGTCGACGGCGTGGACGGCGTTCTTCGCCGGCTCGGTGACGTAGGCGATGTCGCCCGACACCTTGATCGCGGGGTGGGCGTCCTGCCATTCGACCGGGCCCTCCCACGCGTCGATCACGGGGAACGCGTCGGTGAACTCCCCCGTGGCCGGGTCGAGCACGTGGATCGCCCCGTCCGAGGCGAGCACGTACGCGAGGTCGCCGGGACCGCGGGCGATGTCGCGGAAGGTGTACTCCGCCCCCGCCGGCATGTCGACGACGCGCTGGGTCTTGGCGGCGGTGTCGATCAGGGCGACGCGGTGCAGCAGGTAGCCCTCGGCATCCCGGTCGTCCTTGTAGTCCCCGACGACGAGCGGGCTGGTCTCGCTGACGTATGCGTTGCCCATGCGCCCGTAGGGCTGGTCGGGCGCGGTCAGCTTGGTGAAGGCGCCGTCGGCGTAGACGACCGCGCCGTTCTCGCAGCCGAGCACGACGGCCTCGTCCTGGGCCGTTCCCTCGCCGTGCACGCCGGGGCAGTCCGCGGTCTCGGCGATGGTCGCCCCCGACGGGTCCGTGGCGATCACGCCGTTGCGCCCGTCGGCGTTGCCCACCGTGGTGATGAACGTGCCGTCCTCGAGCACGATCGATACACCGTGGTGCGCCTCGACACCGGCGACGGTCCGCGTCTCGGGAAGAGAGTCGGTGGATGCCAGCAGGGCATCGGTGTCGAAGATGGTCGAGTCGCTCGTGCCGTCGGCGTACAGCACCGTCGTCCCGCCGTGCGTCACGACGTGTCCGGGCTTGGCGGCGGGGAACACAAGGTCGGTGAGCGCGGGGTCGGTGTCGGCCGTGCCGGCGTCGAGCACCTGGAAGCCCGCGCTCGTGGTGACCATGACGTGGCGGCCGTCGCCCGCGGCGTTCAGGCGCGTGAACTCCTCGCTCGACATCTCGCCCACGGTCTCGAGGGTGTCTCCGTCGAGCACGACGATGCCGCCGGGGTACGACAGGGCGACCCGGGTGGCGGTGTCGGCGGGGGCGGATGCCGCGGGCGCGGCGCCCGGAGCGGTCGCTCCGGCGCACGCCGACAGGCCGACGGTGGCTCCGACCGCGAGCGCGAGCAGGCCCGCGCGGCGCAGGG
>NZ_QAJB01000176.1:0-2261 GCF_003061325.1 Microbacterium sp. HMWF026 | reverse complement strand
ATGGTCGCCCGCGCGGAGCTCGACGGGGATCACGACGACACCGCCGGGAGCGGTGGCTCCATGCGGAGCACCGTGACCTCGCCGCCGGCGTAAGCCCCCGCCGTGCGCACGATCTCGTCTCGGGATGCCATGGCCGAGGTGCACGCGAACCCGTAGGCGGCGCGCACGCGTTCGCCCGCGGCATCCAGTGCCTCGCTCGATCGAGCGACGAAATCGGAGACGTCGTAGCGGCTCCCGGTGGAGAGGTAGTCGTGCATCACGAGGCTCGGCGAGTAGTGCGACGACTCGGCGCCGTCAGGCCAGCGCACGGCGAAGCGCATCTCAGGCACGGGCCAGCTCCTTCCACCCCTCGACGTGCTCCCCGGCCGTCTCGGCGACCGGGCCGTACACGTCGGGTCGACGGTCGCGCAGGTGGAACATGCCCCCGCGCATCGTCCGGAACGTCTCTTCGATGTCGATCTCGGCGATGGCGAGCCCGGTGCCGAGCAGGGTCGTCGCGAGGACGTTGCCGCCCGGGTCGACGACCTTCGCGTTGCCGACGTAGCGGAGCGACCCGAACGTGCCCGACTGATTGGATGCCATCCAGAACACCTGGTTGTCGAGCGCGCGCGCGATGTCGAACTGGTTGAACCGGTAGGTCCAGCGGTCGTCCTGCAGGTTCTCGGCGGTCGCGGTGCGGGCCGCGGGCCACGCCGACATGCTCACCACGATCTCGGCACCGTCGAGGGCGAGCATGCGCGCGGCCTCGGGGAACGCCTTGTCGTAGCAGATCTGCATGCCCACGCGTCCGACGGGGGTGTCGAACGCCTCGTAGGTGTCGCCCGCCGAGTACGACATGTTCTCGCCCAGCGGCTGGTGCACCTTGCGGTACGAGCCGTAGATGTTCCCGCCGTCCAGGCACACCGCCGCGTTGTACCGCGTCTCGCCGTCGTCGGCCAGCTCGCAGAACCCGATCGTGACGATCATGTCGCCCACCAACTCCTGCACGCGGGCGATCTCCGGACCGTCGAGCCGGATGGCCGGCGGCATCGACTTCGTGGTGGTCTTGATCGTGTCGCCGTGATTGCCGAGCGACGACAGGTAGCCGCCGATCGCGGCCTCGGGGAACGCCAGGAACGACACTCCCGCCGCCCGCGCCTCGGCCACCAGGTCGGCGATGAGCGCGTAGTTCTGCTCCAGGTCCCGCGTGAAGTTGGCCGAGACGGAGGCAACGGTGATCGACATGACGCGCCTCAGAGGTTGTAGACGGAGTTGATGATGGCGCCCTTGCGGGCGTAGTAGATGACGGCGTCCTGCACGTCCAGCGGGTGCGCGGGGATGACGCCCTCGATGAGGTCTTCTTCGCGGATGCCGTGGAGGGCGAGGCCGAAGCGGCAGCAGTAGACCGTGCCGCCCTCTTTGATGAAGGTCTCGAGCGAGTTGTTCATGTTGAGCTCACCGGGGAATCCCGCGTCTCCCGTGGTCGGGAAGCCGCGGTTGGCCGTAGCCGCCAGGGTGCCCGGGCCGTACAGGTAGATGGCCGACTCGAAGCCTTTTCGAAGCGCTCGGGTCGCCTGCAGGATCGCGACGAAGCTGACGGAGGACTCGTGCGGGATGCCGTGGATGAGCGTGAAGTACGACTCGCCGTTCTCGGCCTGGAAGTCGGGGAACAGCTTGGTGGAGCCGTAGATGTTGCTGCCCTTGGGGAGCGAGGGGTGGGGGATCTCGCCCAGGGACTTCGCGATGTTCTCTGCGATCTGAGCGTCGAGGTCGGTGGTCATTGTCGTGTCCTTCGCGTCGGGTGGTGCCGGGGATGGAGCGCGTGTGCCTGGTATCAGACTCGCGCCCGGGTGTTTCGAATCGGTTTCAACCGGAATGAGGCTGCGTTACGCCTGGCCGAGGCCGGTGGCATCCGTGTCGAGAGCGCGCGTCTCGACACCGTCGGGCCAGCGCAGCACGACGCCGGGCTCGGCGTTGAGCTCGCCGATGGAGGCTGACTGCGCGAGGGGCGAGGGGATCTCGGGAGCCGCGGCGGTGAGCATGCCGAACCCCGGGAAGCAGGTCAGCCAGTCACCGAAGGCGACGTCGGGCGGCGCGGGGATCTCGGCCACGTCGATCAGCGCGCCGGTTCCGGACGCCTCGGCGAGCATCGCCGCTGTGCCGACGATGCCCGCCATGCTGACGTCCTTGGCCGCGGCCGGCCGGTGCGCGGCGAGGAGGCCCGCGAGGTGCCGGAGCTCCTCCCCCGTGCGGGTCGAGGTGGAGTCCCACTGGCGCCCCTC
>NZ_QAJB01000175.1:0-2366 GCF_003061325.1 Microbacterium sp. HMWF026 | reverse complement strand
CGCCACGCCACCGCCCCGGCATCCGCCTCGATCGACCCCGCGCACGCCACCGCCCCGGCATCCGCCTCGATCGAACCCGCGCATGCCACCGCCCCCGTCGCCGACGCGCCCGTGCCGGGCTCGACCCCCGACCCGGCGTTCGACGGCGCCCTCGACGGCACCGAGCCCCACTTCGGCTCGTTCGCCGCCGAACACCTCTCGCCGTCGTTCCCGCAGCGCGCGCCGTGGGGAACGGCCCAGCGCCTGCGCGCCTGGCAGGCCGAGGCGCTCGATCAGTACTTCGGCTCGGACGGCCCCGACGGCGTCGGCAAGGGCCCGCGCGACTTCCTCGCGGCCGCCACCCCCGGCGCCGGAAAGACGACCTTCGCCCTCCGCCTCGCGTCCGAGCTCATGCGCCGCCGCGTCGTGGACCGCATCGTCGTGGTCGCCCCCACCGAGCACCTCAAGACCCAGTGGGCCGAGGCGGCCGCGCGGGTCGGCATCCGTCTCGATCCCTTCTTCTCGAACCGCCACGCCACTCCCTCGCGGCAGTATCACGGCGTGGCCGTCACCTACGCCCAGGTCGCGGTCAAGGCCGAGGTCCATCAGCGGCTGACGATGGATGCCAGGACCCTGGTCATCCTCGACGAGGTGCACCACGGCGGCGACGCGCTCAGCTGGGGCGACGCGCTGCGCGAGGCGTACAACCGCGCCACCCGGCGCCTGCTGCTGTCGGGGACGCCGTTCCGCAGCGACACCGCGCCGATCCCCTTCGTGGAGTACCACCCCAACGCCAAGGGCATCCGCCTCTCGCGCACCGACTACGCGTACGGCTACAAGCGCGCTCTCGAGGACGGTGTGGTGCGCCCCGTCTTCTTCCTCGTCTACGCCGGCCAGATGCGCTGGCGCACCAAGGCCGGGGAAGAGATGGAGGCCCAGCTCGGCCAGGACAACACCAAGGACATCACCTCGCAGGCCTGGCGCACCGCGCTCGACCCGAACGGCGACTGGATCCCCGCGGTCCTGCGCTCCGCGGATCGCCGCCTCACCGAGGTGCGCGAGACGGTCCCGGATGCCGGGGGCCTGGTCATCGCGACCGACCAGACCGCTGCGCGCGCCTACGCCGCCATCCTCGAGGACATCAGCGGAGAGAAGGTCACCGTCGTGCTCTCGGACGAGGCCGAGGCCTCGGGTCGCATCGAGACGTTCTCGAAGGGGACGACGCGCTGGATGGTGGCCGTGCGCATGGTGTCCGAGGGCGTGGACGTCCCGCGCCTCGCCGTCGGCGTCTACGCCACGAGCGCCTCGACCCCCCTGTTCTTCGCTCAGGCCATCGGCCGCTTCGTCCGCGCCCGCCGTCGGGGTGAGACGGCGAGTGTGTTCCTCCCCAACGTCCCGCAGCTTCTCGCCCTCGCCGGCGAGATGGAGGCGCAGCGCGAACACGCCCTCGACCGCGACAGCGACGCGGACGACCAGTGGAACGCCGAAGAAGACATGATGGATGCCGCCGAGCGCGAGGACAAAGCGTCCGACGCACTCGAGCAGGAGTTCGAGTATCAGGCGCTCGGCTCGCTCGCGCACTTCGACCGCGTGATGTTCGACGGGCAGGAGTTCGGTCAGCTCGCCGTGCCCGGGACCATCGAAGAAGAGGAGTTCCTCGGCATCCCGGGTCTTCTCGAGCCCGAGCAAGTGCACGAGGTGCTGATGTCGCGAGCGACGCGGCAGTCGCGCCACCGCTCCTCGCGCGAGGCGAGCGAGAAAGAGAACGGCGTCGAGCCGCCCTCGGTCGACGAGGGCGGGCTGCCCGGTCCCCTGCACCGCACCCTCAAGGAGCAGCGGCAGCTGCTGAACACCATGGTCGGCCTGTACGCCCGCCAGACCGGCGAGCCGCACGGTCTCGTGCACGCCGAGCTGCGTCGACTGTGCGGCGGTCCGGCCGTGTCGCACGCCACCGTGACCCAGCTGCAGGCGCGTATCGACCTGCTGCGCAAGCGCGTCCGCTCCTGACCCGCGCGCGTCCCGCGTCGTACCGGCCTGCCGCGGTCTCGCGAGCGCGCCCCCTCCGTCGGGACCCGGCGACGGCGCGCTCCGCCGGCCCCGCGGCGTCCTGTGTTCGCAAGACTGCAGGCCGCTGACAACTCGGCGACGTGCTGTGATCGCGAGACTGCATGCCGCTGACAACTCGGCGACGCGCTGTGGTCCCGAGACTGCACGCCGCTGACAACTCGGCGACGTGCTGTGATCGCGAGACTGCACGCCGCTGACAACTCGGCGACGCGCTGTGATCGCGAGACTGCACGCCGCTGACAACTCGGCGACATCCTGCAACCGACTTGTCAGCAGGATGCTGTTTCGCCGACGCCGGCGGCGCCGCCGCTGCACGGCGC
>NZ_QAJB01000174.1:0-5096 GCF_003061325.1 Microbacterium sp. HMWF026 | reverse complement strand
AGATGTCACGGCGCGCGTGCGGGGGACTCGCCGAGAGCAGCACGGCGACATAGGCCGAGGATGCCGAGGCCACCGCCGTCCCCGCCTCGCCCGCCCGGATGAGGGTGGGGGAGTGCGCTCCCTCGTCCACGAAGTCCGCGAAGGGGATCTCGAGCGCCGAGGCGAGCGCCCACAGCGTCTCGACGCTGGGGTTTCCACCCCCGTTTTCGAGCTGCGAGACGGTCGCCTTGGCGACGCCGGCGCGTCTCGCCAGCTCGGACGCGCTCAGGTCGCGGCGCTCGCGCTCTCGTCGGAGCGTCGCCGCGATGCGGTCGCCGAGATCGGTCATGCGTTCATTATGGTCATCGATCGTTCGACTTGACGAACAGACGCGCATCGTTCACGATGATGCGCATGCGTTCGTTCTACCGAACACCCGAGGGGGCGGCCACCCGCCAGGGTCTCGCCGTGGCCCTCGCCACCAGCGCTTACGGCATCTCGTTCGGTGCGCTGTCGGTGGCATCCGGTCTCGATGTCTGGCAGACCTGCGTGCTGAGCCTGCTGATGTTCACGGGCGGCTCGCAGTTCGCCTTCGTCGGCGTCGTCGCCGCCGGAGGACTCGCCGCCGCCCCCGCGGCGATCGCCTCGGCCGCGCTGCTGGGGGTGCGCAACGCCGCCTACGCCATGAGGATGGCTCCGGTGGTCGGCGGGGGAGCGTGGCGCAAGGCCGCCGCGACCCCCTTCACGATCGACGAGTCCGTCGCCGTGGCGCTCGCCCACGAGACGCCGCGCGCCCGTCGTGCCGGGTTCTGGGTGACGGGCATCGCGATCTGGGTGGGCTGGAACCTCTCCACGCTGGCGGGCGCGCTGCTCGGGGACGTGCTGGGCGATCCGCGGGCGTACGGACTCGATGCGGCCGCGGCAGCCGCATTCCTCGCTCTGCTCTGGCCGCGTCTTCGTGGCCGGCAGCCCCTCGCGGTCGCCGCCGGCGCGGCGGTCGTCGCGGCCGCGCTGACGCCGTGGCTGATGCCCGGCATCCCGGTCATCGCCGCCGCGGGCGTCGCCGTGGCCGTCGGTCTCTTCGACCCGCGACGCCCCCCTTCGACACCGGTCGTCATCGATGAGGACGGGATGCCATGACCCTGTGGACCGCGGTGCTCCTGGCATCCGTCATCTGTCTTGCGCTCAAGGCGACCGGGTATCTGTTGCCCGCCCGCTGGCTCGATGCGCCTCGCCCGGCGCGCATCGCGGACCTGCTGACGGTCGCGCTGCTGGCCGCGCTCGTTGTCGTGCAGACCGTGGCGGCGGGACCGGCGATCGTGATCGATGCGCGGCTCCCGGCGGTCGCGGTGGCAGCGGTGCTGCTGTGGGTGCGGGCGCCGTTCCTCGTCGTCGTGGCCGGGGCGGCCGTCACCGCGGCACTGCTGCGCCTCGGGGGCTGGGCGGCCTGAGGGGTTCGCGAGCCGGGGCAACGCCGGTCGCTTAGCACCGCCCGAGCGACGTCGGCTCAGCCGGCGCAGACGAGCCGCACGTAGACTGGCGCCCGTGACTTCGAGGATTCTGCGCGTCGTCGGCTGGGTCGTGGCCCTGCTGGTGGGGGCGTTCTACGGCGCCGCCGGAACCGTCGGTCAGGCGTTCCTCGTCGGTCCGCTGCCCGTCGGACTCATCCTGGCCACGATCGGCAGCGCCGCCCTGCTCGTGGCTCTGCGCAGCCTGACCGGCGATCGCATCAACGCCCTGGCGGGCGGGCTGGGTCTGACGGCCGCGACCTACCTGTTCTCGCAGATCGGGCCGGGCGGGTCGGCGATCGTGGCCGCGCCCACGGCCGGCACCGAGTGGATCCCGATCGTCTGGACCGTCGTGGGGCCGGCCCTCATGGTGCTCGTCGCGCTCTGGCCCGACTTCTCCCGTTTCGGCGACGCCCCGCGCCCCGCCGGATCATAGGGTCACGGCTCGTCGGCCGGGCCGGGTGCCCCGGCGGGATTAGACTGACCCCGTGACTTACGTGATCGCCCTCCCGTGTGTCGATGTCAAAGACCGCGCCTGCATCGACGAGTGTCCGGTCGACTGCATCTACGAAGGCGAGCGGTCGCTCTACATCCACCCCGACGAATGCGTCGACTGTGGTGCGTGCGAGCCGGTCTGCCCGGTCGAGGCCATCTACTACGAGGACGACCTGCCCGAAGAGTGGTCCGACTACTACAAGGCCAACGTCGAGTTCTTCGACGACATCGGCTCGCCCGGTGGGGCCGCCAAGGTGGGCGTGATCGCCAAGGATCACCCCGTCGTGTCGTCGCTTCCCCCGCAGAGCCACTGAGTCGTGGGCGTCGCCGACCTCGCCGACTACCCCTGGGATGCCGTCGCCCCGTACGCGGATCGTGCACGACGTCACCCCGACGGAATCGTCGACCTGTCGATCGGCTCGCCCGTCGACCCGACGCCGGCCATCGTCGCGGCGGCCCTCGCCGACGCGACCGACGCGCACGCCTATCCGCAGACCGCGGGCACTCCGGCGCTGCGCGAGGCGATCGCCGAGTGGTACCACCGCCGACGTGGTGTTCCGGGGCTGAGCGCCGAGAACGTGCTGCCGACCGTCGGTTCCAAAGAGCTCGTCGCCCTGTTGCCACTGCTGCTCGGGATCGGCCCCGGCGATGCGGTGGTACATCCCCGCGCCGCCTACCCCACGTACGAGGTCGGGGCTCGCCTCGTGGGCGCCGAGGCCGTGGCATCCGATGATCCGAACCAGTGGCCCTCTCACGCACGCCTGATCTGGATCAACTCGCCGGGGAACCCCGACGGCCGTGTGCTGTCGACGGCTGAACTGCGGGATGCCGTGACCCGGGCGCGCGAGATCGGCGCGGTTCTGGCCTCGGACGAGTGCTATGCCGAACTGGGCTGGGACGCCCCGTGGGACACGCAGCCCGTGCCGAGCGTGCTCGATTCTCGCGTGGTCGGCGACGACCTGGCCGGGGTGCTGTCGGTGTACTCGCTCAGCAAGCAGTCGAACCTCGCGGGCTATCGCGCGGCCTTCCTGGCCGGCGATCCGACGCTCGTGGAGCGCCTGCTGACGGGGCGCAAGCACCTGGGCCTCATCCCGCCCGCGCCGGTGCAGCGCGCGATGACCGTCGCCCTCGGCGACGACGAGCACGTCGCCGCACAGCGGGCCCTCTACTCCCGCAGGCGCGCGGTGCTCAAGCCCGCGATCGAGGCCGCCGGTTTCACCATCGATCGCAGCGAGGGCGGGCTGTACCTGTGGGCCACCGAGGGCCGTGACGCGTGGGAGAGCGTCGGGCGCCTGGCCGAGCTCGGCATCCTGGTCGGACCGGGTCATTTCTACGGCACCCACTACCCGGATCACGTGCGGTTCTCGCTCACGGCGACCGACGAGCGCATCGCCGCGGCTGCGGCGCGCCTGGCCGGCTGACGGCCCAGGGCGAGTCTTCACCCTTCATTCGGCGCGTTGATCAGAAGGATCCCTCCATTCGATGGGGGCATCCTTTGGCGGTGTCATCTGTACGACCCCGGGCCTACTAGGCTGTAAAAGCACAGTGTCCGGGGCATCCCTCCGTGCGCGTGCCGACCCGGAGGCCATACCCGTGGCATCCATCGGTCGAGAAGACCGCGGGTGCCGCTAGCCTCGCGATCGACCGGACGGGCGACCAGAAATCGCAAGGAGGCGCGGTGAGCGACGCGGGCACGCAGCAGGACAAGGCCACTCTCACGGTAGGGGGCAAGGCCGCCGAATTCCCGGTCCTGCGAGGCACCGACGGCGTCCCGAGCATCGACATCGCGTCGCTGACCAAGCAGACCGGTCACACGACGATCGACTACGGATTCGTCAACACGGCGTCGACCAAGTCCGACATCACCTTCATCGACGGAGATCAGGGCATCCTCCGCTACCGCGGCTACCCGATCGAGCAGCTCGCGAAGAACAGCACCTACCTCGAGGTCGCGTGGCTGCTCATCTATGGTGAGCTGCCCTCGGCATCCGAGCTGGCGTCGTTCGACGAGCGCATCCGCCGTCACACCCTGCTGCACGAAGACCTCAAGCGCTTCTTCTCGTCGCTGCCGCCGACCGCGCACCCCATGTCGGTGCTGTCCGCCGCGACCGCCGCTCTGTCTACCTACTACGAGGCCGAGTCCGACCCCCACAACCCCGAGCACGTCGAGCTGAACACGGTCCGCATGCTCGCGAAGCTCCCCGTGATCGCGGCCTACGCGCACAAGAAGAGCATCGGTCAGGCCTTCCTGTACCCCGACAACTCGCTGAGCTTCGTCGACAACTTCCTCAAGCTGAACTTCGGCGTGCTGAGCGAGATCTACCAGGTGAACCCGGTCATGACCAAGGCGCTCGACCTGCTGCTCATGCTGCACGCCGACCATGAGCAGAACGCCTCGACCTCGACGGTGCGCCTGGTCGGGTCGACCGGTGCCAACCAGTTCGCGTCGATCTCGGCCGGCATCCAGGCCCTGTCCGGACCCCTGCACGGTGGCGCCAACGAGGCCGTGCTGCAGATGCTCGGCCGCATCCGCGACTCGGGCGAGAGCGTCGAGCGTTTCGTCGAGCGGGTCAAGAACAAAGAGGAGGGCGTCAAGCTCATGGGCTTCGGCCACCGGGTCTACAAGAACTACGACCCCCGCGCCAAGCTCGTCAAAGAGGCAGCCGATGAGGTGCTCGAGGCCCTCGGCGTCAGCGACCCGCTGCTTGACCTCGCAAAAGAGCTCGAGCAGATCGCGCTGCAGGACGACTACTTCAAGGAGCGTCGCCTGTACCCCAACGTCGACTTCTACACCGGCGTGATCTATAAGGCGATGGGCTTCCCCACGCGCATGTTCACCGTGCTCTTCGCGATCGGTCGCCTCCCCGGCTGGCTGGCGCAATGGCGCGAGGCGATCACCGACCCGCAGACCAAGATCGGCCGCCCGCAGCAGCTGTACACGGGTGCGGCCGAGCGCAACTACCCCGGCGTCTGATTCTGTCGAAAAACGCCCCGTCCCTCTTCGTCAGGGGCGGGGCGTTCTGTTTTTCGGGGCGGGGTGTTCTCCTGCGGGCGGGTGTGCTCGTCCCATTTTTGGTCG
The DNA here is from genome assembly GCF_003061325.1 of Microbacterium sp. HMWF026. Taxonomy (NCBI): domain Bacteria; kingdom Bacillati; phylum Actinomycetota; class Actinomycetes; order Micrococcales; family Microbacteriaceae; genus Microbacterium; species Microbacterium sp. HMWF026. Next base: position 35 of record NZ_QAJB01000174.1, on the reverse strand, counting down.
GTCGGGAGGCTGCCGAACTGCGATATGTGGGACAT
>NZ_QAJB01000173.1:0-1060 GCF_003061325.1 Microbacterium sp. HMWF026 | reverse complement strand
CACCCCAGCCCGTCGAGTGTCCAAGACACGCCGCACGCCGATGCCCCGCAACGGCGTGTCCTGGACACTCGACCGCTCAACCCCCCGCGCGGGCAGGGCCGGCGGAGCGCCCGGGGATACCAGCCGGGCGGCATCATGGATGTCATGGCATCAACGAAGGCCGTCGCCGGCACCCTCGTGCGTCGTCTGCGGCGATGGGGCACGGCATCCCTCGTCGTGGCAGGCGCCCTGGCGCTCTTCCCGCGCACCCGCGCCTTCGGCGTGCAGACGGCGATGTGGGGGGCCGTCGACCTCGCGTTGGCGATGGCCGCCGTCCGCCGCGGGGCCGCGCCGAAGCGTGGCCCGCTGCGGCGTCTGCTGCTGATCAACACAGCGCTCGACGTCGGGTACGTCGCCGCGGGCGCGCATCTCGCGGTTCGCAGGCCGACGTTCGGGGGGCGTCTGAGCGCCGCCGACGCGCTCGGTCACGGTGTGGCCGTCGTCATCCAGGGCGCCGCACTGTTCCTGCTCGATCTGACCGCCGCGCGGCGCCTGCGCCGCTGACACCGGCGCCGGTCACCGTCCGATCACCGCCGCTCCCCCGTCGACGCGAGCGGAGCGCGCGGACGCCTACGCGCGGCCCCGGCTCCTGCTAGCGTGCGGGGGTGATTCCGGATGCCACGCCCCCACGCCGAATCCACGTCTCGGCCGCGGTGATCACCGACGCCGACGGCCGCCTGCTGGTCGTGCGCAAGGCCGGAACCACCGCGTTCATGCAGCCCGGCGGCAAGCCCGAGCCGGGTGAAACCCCCGCCCAGACGCTGGCCCGTGAGCTGGCCGAAGAGGTCGGCATCCGGGTGTCCCCCGACGCGCTCGAGCCCCTCGGCCGGTTCACCGCGAGCGCGGCGAACGAGCCCGGCTTCGCGGTGGTCGCCGACGTGTTCCGTGTCGACATCGGCGACCAGCAGCCGGTGCCGGATGCCGAGATCGCCGAGCTCCGCTGGATCACCGCCGGCACGGCATCCGGGATCGAGATCGCCCCGCTCGCGCGGGAGTTCTTCCTCCCCGCCTGACGCCCCCC
>NZ_QAJB01000016.1:10344-20164 GCF_003061325.1 Microbacterium sp. HMWF026 | reverse complement strand
ACTCCCCCTGCCGCGCGCCGCGCACCGGGCGAACTGCAGGGCATCTGGCTCGTCGCCGAGCGCGAGATCGGCTCCAAGCTGCGCAGCAAGGCCTTCGTCATCTCGACCGCGATCCTCATCCTCGCCGCCCTCGCCTCGGTCGTGTGGGGCGGCTTCGCCGCGAACGATTCCTCGGGCGAGGGCATCCCGGTCGCCGTCACGTCGCAGACGCAGTCCGCCGTATCGGGCCTCGACGGTCTCGACCTCACGACCGCCGACAGCGACGACGCCGCGCGCGCCCTCGTCGAAGACGAAACAGTGGATGCCGCCCTGGTCACCGGGTCGTCCGACGCGGCCTTCGCCTACACCGTCGTCGTGAAGGACAGCGTCCCACCCGCCCTGCTGCAGCTGCTCAGCGAGACCCCGCCGGTGCAGATGCTCGACCCCGGCGCGGGAGCGGCCGATGCCCTGCGCTACCTCATCGCGCTCGGTTTCGGGCTGGTGTTCCTCATCGCCGCGTCGACCTTCGGCGGGACCATCGCCCAGAGCGTGGTCGAAGAGAAGCAGACGCGCGTGGTCGAGATCCTCATCTCGGCGATCCCCGTGCGGGTGCTGCTGGCGGGCAAGGTGCTCGGCAACACCGTGCTGGCCATGGCGCAGATCGTGCTGCTCGCCGCGGTGGCGGTCGTGGGTCTGGCCGTCACGGGACAGACCGGGGTGCTCGACACCTTGGGCGCGCCGATCGCGTGGTTCGCGATCTTCTTCCTGTTCGGTTTCGTGCTGCTGGCCTCGCTGTTCGCCGCGGCGGCGGCGATGGTCTCGCGGCAAGAGGACATCGGGGCGACCACGACGCCGATCACCATGCTCGTGATGGCGCCGTACTTCCTGGTCATCTTCTTCAACGACAACCCCGTGGTGCTGACGATCATGTCGTACGTGCCGTTCTCGGCGCCCGTCGGGATGCCGCTGCGCATGTACCTCGGCGACGCGCAGTGGTGGGAGCCGGTGCTGTCGCTGCTGGTGCTGCTGGCCTCGTGCGTCGCCGCGATCGCGGTCGCCGCGCGCATCTACCGCAACTCGCTGCTGCGGATGGGCGCCCGCGTCAAGCTCGCCGAGGCTCTGCGCGGCTGAGCGTCGGCGAGACGTCGAGGAGCGGATGGATGCCGGGGGCTCGGCATCCATCCGCTTCGTCGTCCTCAGCGGGCCACGTACGCCGTGACGCTGTCGGACAGGCGGATGGGGATGCCGGTGACGGTCGACGGCGAGGCGGTGCCGATCGCGACGGTGAGGGAGTCGTCGACGCCGAACACCGCGGCCCCCTCCTGGGCACCGCTGACGCACCCGGCCGACCAGGGCCGGTTGTCGGCCGAGGTGAAGGTGGCGATGCACCGCCCGTCGCCGTCGTCGGGGACGGCGAGGTAGATGCGGAAGTCGCTGACCGTCGCGATGTAGCGCGTGCTGGCGGGGTCGATGCCGCTGTCGCGCAGGATGTCCGCCGAGATGACGTCCTCGACGGTCTGCGGGAACGTGAGTTCGGGCAGCTCCGCCGCGGCCGGATCGGCCGAGGCCGCCGGGGTGGGCGCGAGGCTGGAGCCGATCGCGATCCCGATCCCCACGAGCGCGGCGGCGCCGAGGGCGGTCAGCGTCCAGCGCACGGCACGCCGGGCGGGTGCGGGGCCGGGGGACCCGTCGTCCGGCACCGGGGCCGCGGCGTCGTCGCCGGGCCGGACGACGGCATCCCGCCCCCCAACGGCCTGCTGATCGACCGCGGCCGCCGTCGCGACACCGCCGCGCTGACGCTCCTCGAGCTCGCGCAGCCGGGCGATCTCGGCGGCCGAGGCGCTCGCCCCGTCGACGCCGTAGATCCGCTCGCGGAGGCGGTTCAGCTCGGCGTCTTCGTCCATGCCATGACTCTAGGACCGCGTGGGTCCCCCGCGGGCCCTCGTGTCATGCCGGGTCGGGAGCGGTCGTGCGCAGGGCGTCGGCGGCTCCCACCAGGGCCAGGTGCGAGAGGGCCTGGGGGGTGTTGCCCGCCTGGCGTCCATGGGTGGGGTCGTACTCCTCGGACAGCAGGCCCAGGTCGTTCGCGACCGCCGTCAGGCGATGCATGAGCGCCGTCGCCTCTTCGCGTCGGCCGCTGTGCGCGTACTGCCCCACCAGCCAGAACGAGCACGCGAGGAACGGGTGCTCGTCGCCGCTGAGGCCGTCGACCCCGGTGGTGCGGTAACGCAGCAGCCACCCGTCGGGCATGAGGGTCTGCTCCATCCGCGCGACGGTGGCGAGCATGCGCGGATCGTCGTAGGCGCAGAACCCGACCTGCGGCAGCACGAGGAGCGAGGCGTCGACCTCGTCCGTCTCGAAATGCTGGGTGAACCATCCGCCCGCGTGCACGCCGCGCTCGTCGATCTGCGCCCGTACGCGGTCGCGCAGCGCCCGCCAGGTGTCGACCTCGCCCTCGTGGCCGCCGTGTTCGACGGCCCGGATGCCGCGATCGAACGCCGCCCACACCATCGCCCGCGAGTGGGTGAAGAAGTGCGGGTCGCCGCGCATCTCCCAAATACCCAGGTCGGGGCGGTCCACCCACGCGGCGAGCTGGTCGAGCAGCGCGCGCTGCAGCGACCACGAGAACGTCGTCTCTTCGACGCCCGCGTCGCGCGCGGCCTCGAGCGCGACCATCACCTCGCCGATCACGTCGGCCTGGTACTGATCGACCGCGCCGTTGCCGATCCGCACCGGCGCGGCGCCGCCGTAACCGGGCAGGCTGGTGATCTCGCGCTCGGGCAGGTCCCGCTCGCCCGCGATGCCGTACATGATCTGCACGTCGGCCGGGTCGCCCGCGATCGCGCGCAGCAACCAGTTACGCCAGCGGTGGGCGGCGTCGAGGTAGCCGTGCTCGATGTAGGCGCTCAGCGTGAGGGCGGCGTCGCGCAGCCACACGTACCGGTAGTCCCAGTTGCGCGACCCGCCGAATGCCTCGGGGAGCGAGGTCGTGGCGGCCGCGACGATACCGCCCGTCTCGGAGTGCGTCAGCGCCCGCAGCACCATGAGGGAGCGCGTGACCATCGCGGCGTGGTCGCCGGTCGCCTGCACCCGGTCGGCCCACGCCGCCCACCACTCGCGCGTGCGCTCGAGGGCCGCCTCGACGTCGAACGCCGCGGGGGGCTCCTTCCACGACGGCCCCCACGCCAGCACCGAGTCGACGGCGCGACCGGCCTGAGTCGTCCACCGGCCCCGGTGCGCCGTGTCGACGGCGATCAGACGCGGTCCGCGCAGCACGACGGCATCCGGACCCGCCACCGCCAGGATCGCGTGGGCGTCGCCGTGGCCCACCTGACGCACCCACGGCACGGCGCGGGCGTAGTCGAAGCGCAGCCGCACCTCGCTCACGAAGTCGACGGCGCCCGACACCCCCACGACCCGGCGGACGAGCGCCTCGACGCCCTCGTCGATCGGCATGGCGTCGTAGACGTCGGCGACGCCGGTGGCGGTCTCCCACCGGGTCACCAGTACGAACGTGTCGCCGTCGTAACGGCGGGTGGCGCGCGCGTCGGGATCGTCCGGCCGCAGCGACCACGAACCGTGGGACTCGTCGCCCAGCAGCGCCCCGAACATCGAGCCACTGTCGTAACGCGGCAGGCACAGCCAGTCGACGCTGCCCGCGGTGGAGACCAGAGCGGCGGAGCGGCAATTGCTGAGGACCGCGTAGTCCTCGATCGGAGTGGTCACCCTCGGATCATGGCAGGTGGGACCGACATCGTCACCGGGCATCCCGTTAGTGGCATCCCTGCACCCGCTGCAAGCCGCGAACCGGTGTCGGAGCGGAGCGCTACGGTGGCCGCATGGCCGCGGACACCACCCTCATCATCCTGGGCGCCTCGGGCGACCTCACTTCTCGCCTGCTTCTGCCGGCCCTCGGCCAGCTGCTCACGCGCGAATCCGGTCGTTCGGTGCGTCTGCACGGCGCCGGCATGGAGGACTGGACCGACGAGCACTGGCGCGAGGTGGTGAAGAAGTCCTTCTCGACCACGGATGCCGACGGCGCCTTCGCCGCGGTGTCCGAGACCACCTACTGGCGCGCCGACATCACAAAGCCCGCCGACCTGCAGAAGCTGCTCGACGACGCCGAGGGACGCCCCGCGCTGTACTTCGCCGTCCCCCCGGCCGTGGCCGAGAAATCGTGTCTCGCGCTCAGCGACGTGACGATTCCCGAGGGCACCGTCCTCGCCCTCGAGAAGCCGTTCGGCACCGACGAGGCCAGCGCCCACCGCCTCAACCAGCAGCTCGCGAAACTCGTACCCGAAGATCAGGTGTTCCGCATCGACCACTTCCTCGGACGGTCGACCGTGCTCAACCTGCTCGGGGCGCGTTTCGCCAACCGCCCGTTCGAGAGCGTCTGGTCGGCGGACGACATCGCCTCGATCCTCATCGACTACCCCGAGCCCCTCGGCCTCGAAGGCCGCGCCGGATACTACGACGGCGCCGGCGCACTGGTGGACATGATCCAGAGCCACCTGCTCCAGGTCATGGCCTTCGTCACGATGGAGCCTCCGGCATCCCTCAACCAGCTCGATCTGCGCGACGCGACTTCGGCGGTCCTTCGCGCCACGCACGTGCTCGACGACGATCCCGTGCACAACTCCCGCCGCGCCCGGTACACCGCCGGGGACGTCGGCGAGCGCCACTTCTCGTCGTACGTCGACGAGCCGGGCGTTGACGAGGCGCGCGGCACCGAGACGCTCGCCGAGATGACGGTCGAGGTGCGCAACACGCGCTGGCAGGGGGTGCCCATCACGCTGCGGTCGGGCAAGGCGCTGAGCTCGTCGGACCGAGCCGTCACGGTGACCTTCAAGCCCGTTCGCCACCTGCCCGGCGGCTTCCTCGGCGAGAGCGAGCCGTCCGTGCTGGTGTTCTCGCTCGGCCCCGACACCATGAGCCTCGGGCTCAACGTCAACGGCGCCGACGACCCGCTCGAGCTCGAGCGGGTGACCCTCGCCGCCGACCTCGGCGACGGGGCGCTCAAGGCCTACGGCGAGGTGCTGTCGGGCATCCTCGACGGCGACGCCATGCTCGCCGTGCGCGGCGACGCCGCCGAACAGTGCTGGCGCATCGTGCAACCGGTCATCGACGCGTGGCGCGCGAACGAGGTGCCGCTCGACGAGTACCCCGCCGGAACCGCCGGTCCGGCATCCTGGACCGACTGACCGGGTCTCGTTCCGCCGCCCCGGCTCGGCCCGCCGGGCCGTTCTCCGAGCCGTTCGCCCGACCGTTGCCCGGGCACAACGGCGGGAAATCGGGCCGACACGCCGCTTGACCGCCCCTGACCGCGGCGTGTCATGGCATCCATCCGCCGTTGTGCACGATCCCGACGCGGGACCGAAGACGACGCACGGCGTCATCCGGGAACACAGGAGCCTGCCGAGGCGTTGACTGATGCGGGTCAACGGCGTCCCGGCACTGTCATCCGTCCTCAGGAGTCCCCATGTCCCTCGTTCTCGACCGCACCGCCCGCACCGACGCGCCCATCCTCGACGTGCTCGCCGAGCGCTGGAGCACCCGCGTCTTCGACCCCGAGACCCCCATCGACGAGGCCGCCCTGCGCTCCGCACTCGAGGCCGCCCGCTGGGCTCCCTCGGCGATGAACTACCAGCCCTGGCGCTTCATCGTCGCCCGCCGCGGCACCGAGGCGCACGAGCGTCTCGTCGGCGCCCTCATGGGCTTCAACCAGGCCTGGGCCCCCGCCGCCGGGGCACTGGTCGTGATCCTCGCCGAGACCGAGACCGCCGACGGCGAAGCCCGCACCTGGGCGCACTACGACGCCGGTCAGGCCGCCGCGCACTTCACCGTGCAGGCGCACGCCGAGGGCCTCGCCACCCACCAGATGGGCGGCTTCGAGGCCGACGCCCTGCGCGCGGCCTTCGACGTCGAGGCGCGCTTCGCCCCCGTCTCGGTCATCGCCGTCGGCACGCTCGGCGACGTCGACGCCGCCGAAGAGGGCCTGCGCCAGCGCGAGCTCGCCCCGCGCGAACGCCGCACCGTCTCGGAGTCGCTGATCGCCGACGCCTGAGTCCCGGCATCCCACCCGAACGCCGTTCCCCGGCGCACCGCCCGCGGTGCCGGGGGACGGCGTTTCGCGTGACCGGCGTTCAGCGCTCCACGAGCACGCCGTCGGAGTCGGCCCAGACGTGCCGGCCGGGGGCGAAGACGACCCCCGCGATCGTCACGGGCACGTCGACCTCGCCGACGCCGTCCTTGGCGCTCTTGCGCGGGTTGGTCCCGAGGGCCTTCACGCCGAGGGCGAGCGTTGCGATGGCGTCGCGGTCGCGCACCGCGCCGTGCACGATGACACCCGCCCAGCCGTTCTGCACGGCCGACGCGGCGATCATGTCCCCCACCAGCGCCGACTCAAGCGACCCTCCGCCGTCGACGACCAGGACCGCTCCCTCGCCCGGCGTCGCCAGCAGCTGCTTGACCAGCGCGTTGTCGCGATGGCAGCGCACCGTGCGGATCGGGCCGTCGAACGCGACTCGCCCGCCGACGTCGATCAGCTGCAGCGAGAGGGAATCCAGCGCGTCGCCGCGCTCGTCGTACAGGTCGGCGGTCGCGATCGTCATGCGGCCAGGGTAACCGGCGGGTCCGAGGGGGGATGCCACGCCCCGGCGCGGCATCCCCCGTCGTCACTCGACGACCTCGGCGTCGATCACGTCGTCGAGGTCGTCGTCGGGGGCGGCCGGGCCGTCGCTGGCGAGTACGAGCGACTCGCCGTCGCTGGCCACGTCGACCCGCACCACGTCGCCGTCGCGCACCGTGCCGGCCAGGATCGCCATCGCGAGGCGGTTCTGCACCTCGGTCTGGATCAGTCGGCGCAGCGGGCGTGCTCCGTACACCGGGTCGTAGCCGCGTTCCGCGAGCCACGCGCGGGCGTCGGGGGTCACGGCCAGGGTGAGTCGGCGCTCGCGCAGGCGCGCGTGCAGCGCGTCGACCGCGAGCTCGACGATCTGGGCGAGGTCGTCCTGGCTGAGGGCCTGGAAGATGACGATGTCGTCGAGACGGTTCACGAACTCGGGCTTGAACGCCTGGCGCACCAGCGCCTGCACCTGATCGCGCTTGGCATCCATCGACAGCGTCGGATCGATGAGGATCGGCGAGCCGAGGTTGGACGTCAGGATCAGGATGACGTTGGTGAAGTCGACCGTGCGCCCCTGACCGTCGGTCAGGCGCCCGTCGTCCATGACCTGCAGCAGGATGTCGAACACCTCGGGATGGGCCTTCTCGACCTCGTCGAGCAGCACCACCGAGTACGGCCGACGGCGGACGGCCTCGGTCAGCTGACCGCCCTGCTCGTACCCGATGTACCCCGGAGGGGCACCGACCAGGCGCGAGACGGAGTGCTTCTCGCCGTACTCCGACATGTCGATGCGCACCATGGCGTGCTCGTCGTCGAAAAGGAAGTCGGCGAGCGACTTCGCCAGCTCGGTCTTGCCGACGCCGGTGGGACCGAGGAAGAGGAACGACCCGACCGGCCGGTGGGGGTCGCTGATGCCCGCGCGCGAGCGGCGCACCGCGTCCGACACCGCCTTGACGGCTTCCCTCTGTCCGATCAGGCGCTTGCCGAGCTCGCGCTCGAGGTGCAGGAGCTTCTCGGTCTCGCCCTGCAGCAGTCGACCCACGGGGATGCCGGTCCACGCGGCGATGACGGCCGCGATGTCCTCGTCGGTGACCTGGTCGTTGACCATGCGGTCGCCCGCGGGCTCCTCGCGCTCCGCGGTCATCAGCTCGCGCTCCAGGGCCGGGATCTCGGCGTAGAGCAGTCGCGATGCGCGCTCGAGGTTGCCCTCGCGCTGGGCCCGTTCGGCGTCGACGCGTGCGGCGTCCAGGCGGGTCTTCAGGTCGCCGACGCGGTTGAGCGAGGCACGCTCGCGCTCCCACCGGGCCTGCAGCTCGTCGAGCTTGGCCTGCTCGCCGGCCAGCGTCTCGCGCAGCGTCGCGAGCCGCTCCTTGGAGGCGGCATCCTTCTCTTTCTTCAGCGCGAGCTCCTCGAGCTTGAGCCGGTCGACGTGCCGGCGCAGCTCGTCGATCTCGAGGGGTGCGGAGTCGATCTCCATGCGCAGGCGCGATGCCGCCTCGTCGATGAGGTCGATGGCCTTGTCAGGCAGCTGACGCGCGGGAATGTACCGGTTGGAGAGGGATGCCGCCGCCACGAGCGCCGCGTCCGCGATGGCGACCTTGTGATGCGCCTCGTAGCGCTCCTTCAGACCGCGTAGGATCGCGACGGTGTCCTCGACGGTGGGCTCGCCGACGTACACCTGCTGGAAACGCCGCTCGAGGGCGGCATCCTTCTCGATGAACTCGCGGTACTCGTCGAGCGTGGTCGCGCCGATGAGCCGCAGCTCGCCGCGGGCGAGCATGGGCTTCAGCATGTTGGACGCGGCGACCGAGCCCTCGCCGCCGCCCGCACCCATGAGCACGTGCAGCTCGTCGATGAACGTGATGATGCGACCGTCGGACTCGGTGATCTCTTTGAGGACGCTCTTGAGCCGCTCCTCGAACTGGCCGCGGTACATGGCGCCGGCGACCAGCGCCGAGATGTCGAGCGCGACGAGCTCCTTGTTCTTGAGGCTCTCGGCGACGTCGCCCGCGACGATGCGCTGGGCGAGACCCTCGACGACGGCGGTCTTTCCGACGCCGGGCTCGCCGATGAGGACGGGATTGTTCTTGGTGCGGCGGGTGAGCACCTGAGACACACGGCGGATCTCGCCGTCGCGGCCGATCACGGGGTCGAGCTTGCCCTGGCGGGCGCGGTCGGTGAGGTTGATGCCGAACTGCTCGAGGGCGCTGCGCGCGTCCTCCTGCCCCGGCTGTTGCGTGGCGTTCATGGGGTCTCCTGGACGTCTGTTCGCGAACTTGAGTTGCGGTGACTCAAGTTTAGCGCGGCGACCGGGGGTCGGCAATGGGCGGCGGGGCGCGGGGCGCCCGCCGCCGAGCGCGCACTCACCCGCGGGCGGACACCATCCAGTCCGACAGCTCCGCGACGCGGAAACGGATGCCGCGGTGCCAGGGGCGCAGGGCTCGATAGGTCTCGGCGGCGGGGCCGGGCGACACGGGCGCACCGGTGCCGGAGAGGGCGGCCACAGCGGCATCCCAGTCCGGGAAGACGCCCGCGCCGACGGCCGCGCAGATCGCAGCGCCGATCCCCGCGGCGTCGTCGACGAGCGCCCGTCGCACGGGGCGTCCGAGCACGTCGGCGACGATCTGCACGAGGAGTGCGGACTGCGCCCCGCCCCCGGTCACGATCACGCCCCGCGCGGTGACGCCGCGCTCGCGCTCCATGTCGTCGATGTGGTCGGCCATCGTGAACGCGATCGCCTCGAGAACCGCCCTGTACAGGTGCCCGCGGCCCTGCGCACCCGAGAAGCCGACGAAGGCGCCTCGCCGGTTGGGCTCGTCGCCGGGAGCGAGCCAATCCAGCACCGCCGCGACCCCGTCGCAGCCGGGCGCGACGCTCTCGGCCTCGATGCCCAGGCTGCGGTCGAACGCGTAGATGTCGTCGTCGGGGGCGAACGGGTGCAGCAGGTCGCGCAACCAACTCACGGTCCACATGCCCCTACGGATGCCGGTCGACTCGGCGAGGTACTGGCCGGGGCGCGAGCCGAAGTTGACCCAGTGCGCGGCTCCCCCGCCCGGCGCGTCGGCGACGGTCATCGCCGCGATGTACGTGCCGAACGACAGCAGCACGTCATCGGGCGAGGCCAGACCCGCCCCCAGCGCCTCGACGGCCTTGTCGTTCGATGTCGCGAACACCGGTACGCCGGCGGGTAGGCCGGTCGCCGACGACGCCTCCGCG
>NZ_QAJB01000016.1:0-10334 GCF_003061325.1 Microbacterium sp. HMWF026 | reverse complement strand
CGGCCGAGCTCTGCGCCCGGGTCCACGAGCTCGCTCAGCAGCGAGGGATCCATGCCGGTGGCAGCCGTGGCATCCGGGTCCGAGGACCACCGCCACGAGCCCTGGTCGATCGGCCACACGCCCTGGTAGTTGCCGGCGGCGTCGCGGAACGCACCGGTGAGACGGTGCGCGATGTACCCCGACGAGGTCGTCACGTGCGCCACATCGGGCGCGTCGACGTGCGGGCGCGCGACCCGCTCGTCCATCCAGCTCAGCAGCGGTTCCGCGAGCGAGCCGTCGGCGCGCAGCAGGGCGCGGCAGAAGCGGATCGTGCAGAGACCGATGCCGACGATCTCGGCGGGGTCACCGTCGAAGCGCTCCATCGCCCGGCGACACGCGCGCACGATCGAGTCCCAGACGTCGTCGTCGGGGTGGACGCTTCGACCGGGGGCGGGCGTCGCGTAGGGCCGCAAGCCCACGCGCGCCTGCGCCCGGACGCGACCCGTCTCGTCGACGACGAGCACCTTCGTCGACTGCGAGCCGTTGTCGATCGCGACGACGACCGGCATCAGCGCCCCAGCGCGAAGATCGTGCCGGGGTTCATGATGCCGTTCGGGTCGAGCGCGGCCTTCATCCGCTTCAGCAGCACCACGGCGCTGCCGTGCTCTTCGTCGGTCCAGGCCGTGCGGTACTTGCCGATGCCGTGGTGGTGCACCATCGACCCGCCCAGGCGCAGCGCCTCTTCGACGACGATGGCGTTGAGCGGCTCGTGGTACTCGGTGATCTCATCGCGGGGATCGCACCGGATGTCGTAGTCGTACACGAAGTACAGGTTCGTGCCGGTCTGGTAGCTGTGCGAGGAGTGCGCGCCGAGCATGGTCAAGTCGGCGGCGCGGGGGAACTCGCGCCGCACGCGGTCCATCACCGACTCGTACAGCTCGACCACGCGCGACCAGTCCACCGACACCTCGGTGGTGTAGCCGAGATGGGCCTTCTCGAGCATCTCGCGCTTCTCGCGGTCGATCTTGTCCTGGCCCCAGTTGAGGTTGTCGAACCACCGCTCGATGAGCGCGTCGTCGACGCGCTCGAGGGGCTTGCCCTCGGCGGCTTCCGCGATGGCCTCGGCGGTCGCCTCGGCGAGACGGCGGGGTCCCTCGGCGACCAGCACGACGACGCTCTTGCCGTCGTGGAAGTGCGCGAAGTGCTGGCGCGCGTCCTCGGGCGAGTACACGCGCGCGACCGAGGGGCGGTAGCCCTGGGTCACCAGCTCGCGCAGCAGCTCGATGCCCGCGCCGAAGTCCTCGGTGACGAAGCCGAAGAAGCGGTTGTTCTCGGGGGTATAGGGCCAGATCTTGACCGTCACCTCGGTCACGAACGCCATCGCGCCCTCGTTGCCGATGATCAGGTGGCGGATGTCGGGACCGGCGGCGCGACGCGGCACGTTCTTGATGCGGGTCACGGTGCCGTCGGCGAGCACGGCCTCGAGCCCGACGACCATGTCCTCGATCCCGCCGTAGAGGGTCGAGAACTGCCCGATCGAGCGCGTGGCGACCAGACCGCCGTACTGCGCGAGCGGCTTGGACTGCGGGGAGTGACCGGTCGTGTACCCCTGCGCGCGGAGCTCGTCCTCGACGCGTTGCAGCCCGGCGCCGCATTGGACGGTGACCATCATGTCGACGGTGTCGACGTTCAGGATGCCGTCCATCCGCGATCCGTCGAGCACGATCGTGTCGGCGATCACCGTCTCGAGGCCGCCCTCGGTCGCGGTGCGGCCGGTGCGCGGCACCACGGCGATCCGGTTGTCGTCGGCGAAGCGCAGCACCCGCGAGACCTCGTCGGTCGAACGCGGATACACGATCGCGGCGGGGAACGGCCCGTCGAAGATGCCGTGAACGGCGGAGTACTTCTTGAAGCGGTCGACGCTGGCGTCGCGCAGCTCTGCCTCGCGGGTGTCGACGGCCTCGGCCCCGAGCAGGTCGGTCAGCCGGGCGACGATGTCGGAACGGGTCAACGGGGAACGGGAATCGGCCATGTCGGTCTTCCTGGATCGGTGGGGAATCGGGTCAGCGCAGCAGGTAGCCGCCGTCGACGACGAGCGTGTGCCCGGTGACGTAGTCGCTGGCGCGGCTGGCGAGGAACACGACCGCGCCCATGAGGTCGGCGGGGTCGCCCCACCGGCCCGCGGGGACGTGGTCGACGATGCGGGCGTTGGCCACGGCATCCGATCGGGTCTTCTCGGTGAGCGCCGTCGCGAAGTACCCGGGCGCGACCGCGTTGACCTGGATGCCGAATCCGCCCAGTTCGTCGGCGTACGCCTTGGTGAACCCGACGATGCCCGCCTTGGATGCCGCGTACGCGGGCGACTGACGCCCGCCGAGGAACGAGAACAGCGAGGCGATGTTGATGATCTTGCCGCGGCGGTTCGGAATCATGACCTCGGCCGCAGCGCGGGCGAAGTCGAAGGCCGCGGTGAGGTTGACCGCGATCATCGGGTCCCACTTGGCGCGGTCGAAGGCGACGACGTCCTCGCTGAGCAGGTTGATGCCGGCCGAGTTGACGAGCACGTCGACCCCGCCGAAGCGCTCGACGCACGCCCGAACGACCCGCTCGGGCTCGCCGGCGGCCGTGATGTCGGACTGCACGAACGCGTACTCGCGCCCGTGCGCCTCGATCAGCCGCGCCGTCTCGCCGTCGTCGTCGGCGAGCGAGGGGACGAACACGTTCGCCCCGGCCGCGGCGAGCGCGACCGAGAACGCGCGGCCGAGTCCGCCGTTGCCGCCCGTGACGATCGCGGTGCGACCGGCGAGAGAGAAGAAGTCGGTGGAGAAGTCGGTGATGTCCATGCGGTCAGGCACTCCGGGAGGCGAAGGGGTCGGCGATGCCGACGTAGACGGTCTCGAGGTATTCGTGGATGCCCTCGGCTCCGCCCTCGCGGCCCAGGCCCGATTGCTTGACACCACCGAAAGGCGCGGCGGGGTTCGACACGACGCCGGCGTTCAGACCCAGCATCCCCGTTTCGAGGCGCTCGGCCAGGCGCAGGCCCCGGTCCAGGTCGCGCGTGTAGGCGAAGCAGACCAGACCGAACTCGGTGTCGTTGGCGAGGCGGACGGCCTCGTCCTCGTCCCGGAAGGTGAGGATCGGGGCGACGGGGCCGAAGATCTCCTCGCGCAAGATGTCGGCGTCGGTCGGCACGTCGACCAGGACGGTCGGCTGGTAGAAGTACCCGGGTCCGGGGATCGCGCTGCCGCCGACGGCGACGCGGGCACCCTGGGCGACCGCCCCCTCGACGAGCGAGGCGACCTTGTCCCGCGTGGCGGCGTCGACCAGGGGTCCCACCGTCGACGACGGGTCGGTGCCGCGCGCGGGCACGAAGGCGCCGATGCGCGCCGCGAAGCGCTCGATGAACTCCTCGGCCACCGACTCGTGCACGAGGAAGCGGTTCGCGGCGACGCACGCCTCGCCGCCGTTGCGCATCTTCGCCAGCACGGCACCGTCGACGGCGGCATCCAGGTCCGCGTCCTCGAAGACGAGGAAGGGCGCGTTGCCGCCGAGCTCCATCGAGACGCGCAGGACCTGCGCGGCCGAGTCGGCGATCAGGCGCTGCCCGACGCCGGTGGAGCCGGTGAACGACAGCTTGCGCAGGCGCGGATCCTGCACGAGCGGGGCGGTGACGGCGCCGGCGTGGGTGGTGGGGATGACGTTGAGCACGCCGTCCGGCAGCCCCGCCTCGCGCAGCACCTCGGTCAGCAGCAGGGCGGTGAGGGGCGTGAGCGCGGCGGGCTTGAGCACCATGGTGCACCCGGCCGCGATCGCGGGGGCGATCTTTCGCGTGGCCATCGCGAGGGGGAAGTTCCACGGCGTGATGAACAGGCACGGGCCCACCGGGCGCTGCACCACCAGCAGGCGGTTGCGGCCGTCGGGGGCGACGGCGTACCGACCCGAGATGCGCGGCGCCTCTTCGCTGAACCAGCGCAGGAACTCGGCGCCGTAGGCGACCTCGCCCCGCGCCTCGGCGAGGGGCTTGCCCATCTCGAGCGTCATGGCGAGTGCGAAGTCCTCGGCGCGCGCGGTGACGATCTCGAAAGCCCGACGCAGGATCTCGGCGCGCTCGCGCGGAGCGGTGCGCCCCCACGACTCCTGCGCGCGATGGGCGGCGGCCAGGGCCGCGTCTCCGTCGGCGACGCTCGCGTCGGCGACCGCGGCGAGGACGTCGCCCGTCGAGGGGTCGATCACGTCGAAGCGGTCCCCGGTGGATGCCGGGCGCCAGGCGCCGTCAATGAAGAGATCGGTGGGCAGCGCGGCGACGAAGGCGCGTTCGTCGGTCATCGCGAGACCTCCGCGGCGGCCCGGGCGCGGCGCAGCGGCTCGCCGAGCAGGTCCTCGTACAGGCGGAAGGGCGCCATCTCGCCGGCGCGCTCGCCGTACATGGCCTTGGCGCGGCGGAACTGCTGGTCGACGAGGCCCGACAGCTCGTACGGCATCCCGACCGAACGGGCCAGGTCGGACGACAGACCGAGGTCCTTGCAGGCGAGGGCGAGGGCGAAGCCCTCGTCGTAGTCGCCGTGGTCGAGGATCGACAGCACGTCGTGCTCGACGAAGTTGCTGTTGGCGGGGCTGGCGACCAGGGCGCGGCGCAGCACCTCGAGGTCGACGCCGGCCTTGACGCCCACCGAGAGCACCTCGGCCGTGGCGATGAGGTGCGAGAACCACAGCTGGTTGATCATGAGCTTGACCGCGTAGCCGGCACCGTGCCCGCCGACGTGCAGGATCCGCTCGGGCTCGCCCATGGCCTCGAACACCTCGCGCAGGCGCTCGACGTCGTCGGCCTCGCCGCCGATGAAGATCTGCAGCGTGCCGTTGGCCGCGCCCACCGACATCCCGCTGACCGGGGCGTCGAGCACGCGCAGGTCGGGGCGCTCGGCGCGGGCCCGCTCGGCGACCTCGGGAACCGAGGTCGACATGTCGACCCAGGTACCGCCCGACGGGAGGGCGTCGAGCAGGCCGTCCGGCCCGCGCAGCACCTGGTCGACGTGCCGGGGCGTGGGCAGCATCGTGATGACCAGGTCGGATCGGGATGCCACCTCTGCGGCGGTGTCGACCCAGACGGCGCCGCGCGCGACGGCGTCGGCCGCCGCCTCGGGGCGGACGTCGGTGACGACCAGGGGGAAGCCGGATGCCTGGAGGTTGCGGGTCATTCCGCTGCCCATGCTGCCCAGGCCGATGAATCCGACGGTGAGTGTGCGCTTCGTCACGGGACCAGTCCTTGAGATCGTGGATCGGGGGCGGTGCGCTCCTGCGGCTCTCGTCTTCGAGCCCGCCAGTGGCGACCGCACGGCCACGATAGGGCCAGGATGCCGTGTGAGCATCCCTTGATGTGAATATGGCAACTGGGTAGGGTTCCGGTCCATGACAGATCCCACGGCGACCCCGCGTCGCAACTCCTCGGGCCTGGCCCGCGATGTCGAGATCCTCGAGATCCTCGGATCCGCAGAGGCGGTCACGGCCGGCGGCCTGGGTGTGTCGAGGGTCGCGCAGATCACCGGCCGCGACAAGGCCGTCGTCTCGCGCACCCTCGCGACCCTGGGCGACGCCGGCCTCGTGGACCGCGACGACAACACGCTGGCGTATCGGCTGGGGGCGCGCCTGTACGCCCTGGCCGCCCTGACTGTCGAGAGCACGCTCACCCGCGAGTCCCAGCCGATTCTGCGCCGGGTCGCCCAGCGCGCCCGCGAGACGACGCACCTGTGCGTGCTGCGCGGCGGCAACGTGCTCACCATCGCGAGCGAGCTGAGCCCGCACGAGTTCCGCACCACCGGGTGGGAGGGCATCACCACCGCCGCGTGGCGGACCCCCTCGGGTCGCGTGCTGCTCAGCGACTGGGACGACGACTCCCTCACCCGCTGGTACGCCGAGCACGGTCAGGACCAGGCGATCGTGGGACCGGTGCCCCCGCACGCGGCGGGTTTCTCGGTGCTGCCGAGCCCGCCCGCCGACCGGCAGGTGGTCTCCGACCTCGACAGCCTGCGCGCCGAGCTCGCCCGCATCCGGGCGAACGGGTACGCGCTGCTCGACGAGGAGCTCGAACTCGGCGTCGTCGGCGCGAGCGCCCCGGTGCGGGATTTCACGGGTCGCATCGTCGCCGCGCTGAACGTCAGCGCGCCCAAGACCCGCATCGGCGATCGCTTGGACGCCCTCGCCCGCTTCGTGGCATCCAGCGCCAAGGATCTTTCTCGAGCCGTGGGCTTCGAGGCGATCACCTCCGGATCGCGGTAATTGCCATATGAACAACAACGGTTGAGGATAAGAACCCCCCAGCCGTACAGTCAGCCGCAGCCGTGAACCGCGGCCCATCTCGATGAGGAGAGGAGTGCGACGCATGTCCGACTTCGACCTCGGCGGACTCCTCACCTTCTGGGGCCGCCGCAGCGACGACATCGCCGAACTCGTGCTCCAGCACGTCGCCGTCGTCGTGCTGAGCATCGCCATCGCCGCCGTGATCGGCATCGCGATCGGCGTCGCCGTCTGGAACCGTCCGGTCTCTCGATCGGTCACGATCGCCGCCGCCGGCGTCGCCCTGACCATCCCGTCGCTCGCCCTGCTGGCCCTGCTGACGCCCGTCCTCGGTCTCGGCTGGACGCCCACGGTGTTCTCGCTCGTGTTCTATTCGCTGCTGCCGATCGTGCGCAACACCGTGGTGGGACTGCGCGAAGTCCCACCCGCGATCATGGAGTCCGCCAAGGGCATGGGCATGTCGCCCGCGCGCATCCTGCTGTCGGTGCAGCTGCCGATCGCCTGGCCGATCATCCTCACCGGCGTCCGCGTCGCCGCGCAGCTCACCGTGGGCATCGCCGCGATCGCCGCCTACGTGGCGGGTCCCGGGCTCGGCCAGTTCATCTTCATGGGCCTGTCGTCGCTCGGTTCGCGCAACGCCCTCAACTTCGCGCTCACCGGAACGCTCGGCGTCATCGTCCTGGCCCTGTTCCTGGACGCCGCCTTCGTCTTCATTACCCGCGTCACCACCTCAAGGGGGCTCCGTGTCTGACACCACCACCACTTCCCGACCGGCCGCCGCGGGCGACTCCTCGGGGGTCGGCATCCGCCTCGAGAACGTGACCAAGGTCTACCCCGGTCAGCCCACCCCCGCAGTCGACGCCTTCTCGATGACCGTCGAGCCGGGCGAGCTCATCATGTTCGTCGGCCCCTCGGGGTGCGGCAAGACCACCACGATGAAGATGATCAACCGCATCATCGAGCCCACCTCGGGCACGATCTCGATCGACGGGCGTGACGTGCTCTCGCTCGACCCCAACGAGCTGCGCCGCCACATCGGGTACGTCATCCAGCAGATCGGCCTCTTCCCGCACATGACGATCGGCGAGAACATCGCGGTCGTCCCTAAGCTCCTCGGCTGGTCCAAGAAGCGCACCGCCGACCGCGTCGAGGAGCTGCTCGAGACCGTGCAGTTGAGCGGAGACTTCGCCCAGCGCTACCCGCGCCAGCTCTCGGGCGGCCAGCAGCAGCGCGTCGGTGTCGCACGCGCCCTGGCCGCCGATCCGCCCGTCATGCTCATGGACGAGCCCTTCGGCGCGACCGACCCCATCACCCGGGAGCGCCTGCAGGCGGAGTTCCTGCGGCTGCAGGAGTCGATCGGCAAGACCATCATCTTCGTCACCCACGACTTCGACGAGGCCATCCGCCTGGGAGACCGCATCGCGGTGCTGTCCGAGCGCAGTCGCATCGAGCAGTTCGACACCCCCGCCGCGATCCTCGCGGCCCCCGCCAACGACTACGTCCGTTCCTTCATCGGCCACGGCGCGGCCCTCAAGCGTCTCGCCCTGATCCCCGTCGGCGAGGCCCCCCTCGGCCCGATGACGGATGCCGGAGCCGTCGCCGTCTCGGTCGCCGACAACCTGCGCGACGCCCTCGACCTGCTCGTGGTCAACGGTTCGCCGACGATCTCCGTCGTCGATCGCGACGGACGAGCGCTCGGTTCGCTCTCCATGGAGCGCATCTCGGCCGCCCTCGGCGTCGAGGTCGCCGACATCTCCCGCCCCGGCGGCGCGCGATGACCACCGTCACCACCGAGACGCAGACCATCGGCGCCGCGCGACTGGCTGCCGCGCGCCGCCAGCGCGGCGGGCGCCGGCTGTGGAAGCGCTTCATCACCCCCGCGGTGGTCGTCGCACTCCTCATCGTCCTGTACCTGTGGGTCTCGTCGCTGCCGCTCGACTCGATCGAGCAGCGCACCCTCAACGCCGACTACCTGTTGCTGCGCATCGGCGAGCACCTCAGCCTCACGGTGGCGGCGTCGGCGCTCGTGGCCGTGCTGGCGATCCCCGTCGGCATCCTGCTGGCGAAGACCCCCTCGCGGACCGTCAAGGCGATCGTGCTGGCTCTGGCCAACATCGGGCAGGCCACCCCCGCCGTGGGCGTGGTGATCCTGCTCGCCATCGTCTGGCAGACCGGCTACACCACCGCGCTCGTGGCCCTCGTGATCTACGCGTTCCTGCCCGTGCTGCGCAACACCATGATCGGCATCGAGCAGGTCGACGGCGCGATCCGCGAGTCGGCGCGCGGCATGGGCATGACGCCCGTGCAGGTGCTCGCCCGCATCGAGCTGCCGCTCGCCGTGCCCGTGATCCTCGCGGGGCTGCGTACCGCGCTCGTTTTCTGCGTCGGCGTCGCGACCATCGCGACCTTCATCAACGCCGGCGGGCTCGGCGACATGATCGTCAACGGACTCAAGCTCCAGCGCTACCCCGTGCTCGTCACCGGCGCCGTCCTGGTCGCCTGCATCGCGCTGCTCATCGACTGGATCGCCGGCGTCGCCGAAGACCTGCTTACCCCCAAGGGCATCTGAGCCCGCACCGTTCCTGCATCACCACCGCACCCACCACACCAAGGAGACACAATGAAGCGTCGTCCGCTTCTCTCGCTGACCGCCGTCGCGGCCCTCGGCGTTTTCGCCCTCACCGCCTGTTCGGGTGGCTCCTCCGGCTCCGGCTCCGCCGCGGGCGGGAGCGACGAACTCGCCGGGCTCACGGGTCAGATCGGCTCGAAGGACTTCTCCGAGCAGTACATCCTGGCCCACATCACCACGCAGCTGCTCAACGCCCGCGGCGCCGATGTCGAGGCCAACACCAAGCTCGTCGGCTCGGCCAACGTGCGTCAGGCCCTCGAGAACGACGAGTTCCTCGGGTACTGGGAGTACACCGGAACGTCGTGGATCACGTACAACGGCAACACGGCCCCGGTCGCCGGCGCCGAGGCGCAGTTCGACGCCACCAAAGAAGCGGATGCCGCCAAGGGCATCGCCTGGCTCGACCCGGCCCCGCTGAACAACACTTACGCCTTCGCGATCCGCGCCGACAAGGCCGAGGAACTCGGGGTCAAGACGCTCTCGGACGTCGCCAAGCTCCCCGCCGACGAGCAGACCTTCTGCATCGAGAGCGAGTTCTCCACGCGCGACGACGGCTGGCCCGGCCTCAAGACCGCATACGGCCTGAACGTGCCCGACTCCAACGTCGCCCTGCTCGACACCGGCGTCATCTACACCGCGACGCAGAAGGGCGATGACTGCAACTTCGGCGAGGTCTTCCAGACCGACGGTCGCATCCCCGCGCTCGATCTCGTGGTGCTCGAGGACGACAAGGAGTTCTTCCCCGTCTACCAGGGCGCCTTCACCATCAAGCAGTCGACCCTCGACGAGTACCCCGCGATCGCCGACGTGATCGCCGAGATCTCGCCGCTGCTGACCACCGAGGAGATGCAGAAGCTCAACGCCCTCGTCGACGTCGACGGCGAGGACCCCGAGGACGTCGCCACCGACTGGCTCACGGAGCAGGGTCTCATCTGATGGCCGTCGACGTGCAGATCGGTGAGAGCTTCGTCGGAGAGGGGGCGCACGCCGCCCACATCAACACGGTGCTCGGGCACCGGGACGGTCCCGCCGGCGTCGCGTGGGCCACGGCCATCGCGACGCCGAGCGCGGGACACGTGCCGTTCGTCGCGGTGCTGCGTCCGTCTCTGCCCGTCAAGCCGCTGACCCTCTTCGTCACCAAGTCGGCGCCTGAGAGCGATGCCCACGGGCTGCTGATCTGGGGTCCGGCGCAGGCGGGGGTGGCATCCGGGATCGCCGATGCCGTCGCCGACGGCGAGATCCCCGCCGACTGGGCCGACACGCACGCGGTCATCGCCGCGGTGTGGGTCAACCCGGCCGCCACCGACGCGGAGCAGATCTACCGCAACAATCGTCAAGCCGCACGCGAGGCGATCCGCAACGGCGCCCGCTCGCTGCCCGCCACCGAGGATGTGCTCGCCGCGCGCACCGCGCCGTCGAACCCGTTCTTCACCCC
>NZ_QAJB01000172.1:0-4005 GCF_003061325.1 Microbacterium sp. HMWF026 | reverse complement strand
GGGTGGGGCGAGGAATGCGAGCTGACGGAGCGCTCGACGCGCGACCGGCTGCGGCGGCGTCGGGCGCTCGTCACGCGCTCATCGCGATGAGCTTCGCGACGGTGTTGGCGTTGCGCGCGGTGCCGACGACGCCGAGTCGCTTCTCGATGTAGCCCGCCTGCACCCTGGACCCGCCGATGCCCTCGGGGTAACGCACGAACACTTCACGGCCGTCGACCACGGCTTCTTCCGGCGCGTCGGCGGGGAGCTCGAGCACCGCGTTCCGGGCGGGCTCGGCGAGGAACACCGTCTGCACCCATCGCCCCTCGGTGGCGTCGGCGAAGGGGTTCCGCGCGTGCGCAGCGGCGAGCTCGGCGTGGGTGCGCACGATGACGGGCAGGTCGAAGCCGAAGGCCTCGCGGACGGCGTCGCGCACGAGCCCGGCAATGTGTTCGGGAGAGCGTCCCCCGTCGTCGAGAACGACGTTTCCGGCGACCTGCAGTGTCTCGACCTCGCCCAGACCCGCGGATGCCAGGACCTCGCGCAGCGCGACCATCTTCAGGGCCGTGGGCCCGCCGACCCCGCGGATCAGCGCGACGGAGCGTGACATGGTGCGACCCTACGCCGTGTACGTCCCGACCGGACGGGGGGAACGACGCCTCAGGCGAAAGAGGACGGACACGCCACGGCGCTCAGGAGAGGTCCGTGCGCGCCGCGCACTCACGCCGAGTCGCGGCCCAGCGTCTCGAGCAGGCGCAGCCACACCTCGCTGACCGTCGGGTACGACGGCACCGCATGCCACAGGCGCTTGACGGGCACCTCGCCGACGATCGCGATCGTCGCGGAGTGCAGCAGCTCGGCGATGTCGGGGCCGACGAACGTCGCACCGACGAGCACGTGCCGGTCGAGGTCGACGATCGCCCGTGCCTGACCGACGTAGGCGTCGGACTGCTCGCTCGACCCGGCGATGCTCGCGAGGTCGTAGTCGAGCACCTTGACGTTCAGACCCTGCTCTTCGGCCTTCTTCGCGGTGAGGCCGACCGAGGCGACCTCGGGGTCGGTGAAGGTCACCTGGGGAACGGCGTCGTGATCGGCGGTGGCGACGTGTGCTCCCCACGGTGTGTCGTCGATCTCGGCGCCCCGTGCGCGTGCGGCGATGACGTCGCCCGCCGCGCGGGCCTGATACTTGCCCTGGTGCGTGAGCAGCGCGCGGTGGTTGACGTCGCCCACGGCGTACAACCAGTCGGAGCCGCGCACGCGCAGGGTGTCGTCGACGTCGATCCAGTCGCCGGGGGTGAGGCCCACGGCATCCAGTCCGAGGTCCTGCGTGCGGGGCGTGCGGCCGACCGCAACGAGCACCTCGTCGGCCGTCACCGTCGTGCCGTCCGACAGCTCGAGCACGGCGCGGCCGTCGTCGTCGCGGCGCGCCGCGGTGGTGTCGGCGCCCAGCTTCACGGTGACGCCGCGGTCGCGCAGGGCGGATGCCACGAGCTCTCCGGCGAACGGCTCGTTGCCGCCGAGCAGGCCCGAGCGGGCGATGATCGTGACGTCGGTGCCGAGGCTCTGGAACGCCGTGGCCATCTCGGCGCCCACGACGCCCCCGCCGAGTATGGCGAGCGACGCCGGCACCTGCTCGACCGCGGTGGCCTCGCGACTGGTCCAGGGGGCGATGTCGGCGAGGCCCGGGATGTCGGGCAGAAGGGCGGCCGACCCGGTGCAGACGGCGACCGCGTGTCGGGCGACGAGGTCGGTGGTCGAGCCGTCGGCGGCGGTGACGCGCACCGTCTTCTCGCCCGTGAGTGTGCCGTGGCCGCGCACGAGGTCGATGCCCGCGCCCTGCAGCCACTGCACCTGGCCCGAGTCGTCGTAGTTGCTGGTCATGCTGTCGCGGCGGCGCAGGACGGCGGCGACGTCGAGGTCGCCGGTCACCGCCTGCTTCGCCCCGTCGATGTCGCGCGCGGCGCGCAACGCGGCGGCGCTGCGCAGCAGGGCCTTGGACGGCATGCACGCCCAGTACGAGCACTCGCCGCCGATGAGCTCGGACTCGACGATGGCGGCGGTCAGGCCCGCCTGCACGGCGCGGTCGGCGACGTTCTCGCCGACAGGCCCCGCTCCGATGACGATGAGGTCGTATTCGCGTTCGCTCATGCGGCTCACGCTACTCAGGGTGTCCGACATCGCGCGGGGGTTGCGGAAGGATCGCGGACGCACCCGAGCGCAGACCGCCGTCGAGCGGAGGCGTTCCGGTGGCTCCGGTCGCGGGCATCCGTGCACCGGCGCCCGCCGGCCCCGGAGGCCTCCGCCGAGGATCGCGGTGCCGACGCCCGCGCCGCGCGGTCGTCCCACGGCCGTGTCCGATTTCCGCCAGCCGATGTCGGCGGTGGGTGGCAGGGTGGATGCCATGACCCCCACCGCCGACGCCGGAACCGGCCCGCTGGCACCCGGCTTCACCGAGCGCTACCGGGTGATCCAGTCGCGCGATCGGCGCTTCGACGGGCAGTTCGTCACCGCGGTGCGCTCGACGCGCATCTACTGCCGTCCCAGTTGTCCGGCGCGGACGCCCCTCGAGCAGAACGTCACCTTCTACGCCACCTCGGCGGCCGCGCACGAGGCGGGGTACCGCGCCTGCAAGAGGTGTCTGCCCGAGGCGGCCCCCGGGTCGCCGATGTGGGACGTGCGCTCCGACGTCGCCGCGCGGGCGATGCGGTTGATCGCCGATGGGGTCGTCGATCGCGAGGGGGTCCCGGGGCTCGCGAGCCGGCTGGGGTACTCCTCGCGTCACCTCACCCGCGTCCTGGCCGCCGAGCTGGGGGCGGGTCCGCTCGCCCTCGCGCGCGCGCACCGGGCGCACACGGCCCGAGCGCTGCTCGTGGGCACCGACCTGTCGTCCGCCGACGTGGCGTTCTCGTCCGGGTTCTCGAGCATCCGCCAGTTCACCGAGACCATCGGCGAGGTCTTCGGCATGCCCCCCAGCGCCCTGCGCGCGCGCCGACCCTCGAGCGCGCACGGCGAGGCGTCCGCCGGAGAGATCGACCTGGCGCTTCCCGTGCGCGGCCCCATCGACACGGTCGGCCTGTTCGGGTGGATGCGGGCGCACGCCATCCCGGGCGTCGAGGCGGGCGACGACCGCTCCTTCTCGCGGGTCGTGCGCCTGCCCGGCGGGCCCGTGTGGTTCGAGGTGCGGCTCGCCGACGACGGTCGACTCCGGCTGCGCGCCCGTCTCTCCACGCTCGCCGACCTCGGCACGCTCATCTCGCGCGTGCGGCGCCTGTTCGACCTCGATGCCGACCCGCTCGCGGTCGACGAGGCGCTGGCGCAGCACCCCGAGCTCGCCCCGGCGGTCGCGGCGATCCCCGGCGTGCGGGTGCCGGGTGCCGTCGACCCCGACGAGATGCTGCTGCGCGCCATGATCGGCCAGCAGATCAGCGTGGCGTCCGCGCGCACGATGCAGGGGCGCCTCGCCGCCGAGCTCGGCGAGAGCGTCGACATCGGTCCCGCACCCTCGATCCTGTTCCCCCCGCCGGCCGTGATCGCCGAGCGCGGTCTCGAGGTGCTGCGCGGACCCGCCGCGCGCATGCGGGCGATCGTCGAGGCCGCGGCGGCCCTCGCCGACGGGTCGCTGACACTCGGGCCCGGCGACGACCGCGTCGAGCAGCGCGAACGTCTTCTCGCGATGCGCGGGATCGGGCCGTGGACGGCCGACTACGTGCGCATGCGCGTGCTCGGCCATCCCGATGTGCTGCTCCCCGGCGACGTCGCTGCCCGCGCGGGCGCCGCCGCCCTCGGGCTGCCCTCCGACCCGGCCGGCTTCACCGCCTGGTCCGAACGCCTCGCCCCGTGGCGCAGCTACGCGATGGCGCACTACTGGTACGCCGCCCCCGTCACGCAGGCCTGGCGATCGCCCGCCGCCGCCCGTCCCGTCCGTCCTCCCGAGAGCGAGATGCCCGCATGACCACCATCCCCCCGCCCCGCACGGCGACCCTGCAGATCGTCGACACCCCCGACGGCGGCTTCGCGATCCTCTCC
>NZ_QAJB01000171.1:0-19854 GCF_003061325.1 Microbacterium sp. HMWF026 | reverse complement strand
ATCGCGGCGGGCACCGCCCTCCGCCACCCGCGAAGGGCCCGCACGAATACCCGTGCGGGCCCTCCTCGTTCCCAGATCAGCCGCGGTGCTGGGAACCGTCACCGGTGCTCCCGCTGATGGGAGCGTGGTCTCGACGGAGCAGATACAAGGCTGCCCACCCGAGCAGGCCGAGGGTTGTGAAGATGTCAGCCACGTTGAAGATGGCGAACCAGTCGACAGCGATGAAGTCGACGACCTCTCCGCTGAGCGGTCCGGTTTCAGCGCGTGTGGTGCGGTCCCACAGGTTGCCGATCGCGCCGCCGGCGGCGGCAGCCAGCAGCGCAGTAGCGCCCATGCTCTGCCTCCGCAGCACTCGGATGACGATCCACGTGAGCAGCGCGGCGACAAGGACCATAACGCCGACGACAAGCGGCGCTCCTACATCGCCGCCGAGACCGAATGCGACCCCAGGGTTGAACACGAGGCGCAGGGATACGCCCAGTCCAAGGTCGATATCACGGCCTCCGTCGAGGTAGGACAGGGCCCACGCTTTGGTGAGTTGGTCGACCGTGAAGGCGGCAACTACGGCAGCAGCGGCAGCGAGGAGGCGTGTGAATCTGCTCACGACAGGACTTCGATGAGGCGAACGATCACGCCGGACTCGATCAGGATGTACAGGCCCAGCCCGATGAACACGGCCGGCACGAGCCAGTGCTCGATCTTCTCGAGGGCTTCTGTGACGGCTTTGCTGGTACCTACGAAGCGGGCGACAAGGCACCACACGGCGACCAGGACCAAGAACACGATGATGGTGACGATGGTGTCCGGAACCGGGTTGGTGCGGAACACAGGGGTGTACAGCGAGATGTTGTCGGCGCCGTTTGCGATGGTGATGCCGGCAACTCCGAGCAGGCCCCCGGCGCTGATGGAGCTTTCGTCGTCGTCGTCATCGTCGCCGCGACGTCGGAGCGTACGAATCAGCCCGTACACACCGATCGCAAGTGGGACCAGGCCCAGCAGCCCGACCCATTCGTCCGGGACGATGGTCAGGCCCGCGGCGGCGAGGCTGCTGATTGCGACCAGGGCGATGAAGCCGAGGTACTGCCCGGCCACGACCTTCCATCCCGGGAGGGCTCCGCGTGCGGACGCGAGAAACAGAACGGTGAGGACGACGATGTCGTCAATGTTCGTCGCCGCGAACAGGCCGATGGCAGCCACGATGGTTCCGATCATCGGGCGTCGCTCCCGTACGTCTTGCACAGATCGACCTTGAAACCCGTCGCGGCGAGGAGGCGCTCGGCCGCTTCGAGAACATCGATCACCTCAGGAGTGGAGACAGAGTAAAAGTTCTGCCGGCCCTCACTGCGGGCAACGACAAGCCCGCATTCGCGGAGGCATCCAACGTGCTCCGACACGGTCGATTGCGCCAAGCCGAGCTCATCGGTCAGGTCCCTCACCCGAGCTTCACCGGCTGACAGCCGACGCAGTATCGACAGGCGACTGTGATCGGCAAGAGAGTGGAACAGGGAGACGGCAGCTGCAAGATCTTGTGTCATCGTCACCCGCCGATCATATCGGTTTTCACCGATGAACACCGGGCGTGCAAAACCGATCGGTTTCGCACCACCCCCGAGGTCGTCGGCAAGATCCCGTGGATTGGCGGGTAGATGTGATGCGAAACCCCGGTGCGAATGGTGTCCGGATGGGGATCGCTATCCGGTACGGCAGGGGCCGGCGGCCCAGCGACACGGATTCCGCGAAATCCCGCGGGGGACACTCGTACCGCATAGGCGTCCGGTTGCCCATACCGTTAAGGGTAACCTATGCGGTACGCTCCGCTTATGAGGGTGGGATACGCGCGAGTCTCGACAATCGAGCAGGACGCCGAGCGGCAAGTGGCTCGGCTGCTCGAGCTCGGCGTGCCAGAGGACCGCATCTACAGCGATGTCGGTTTTAGCGGCGCGAAAATGACCCGGACCGGGCTGGACAACGCCCTGGCCGCGGTGCGCGAGGGCGACACCTTCGTCGTTCCCGCACTCGACCGTCTCGCGCGGAACACCGAAGGAGCGCTCGAGGTGATCCGCCGACTGACGGATGCCGGGGTGATCTTCCAGAACGGCACCACGCCATACGATCCGAAGGACCCGATGGCGAAGCTGTTCTTCACCATCCTCGCCGCCGTCGCCGAGGCGGAAGGCGGGTGGATCAGCTTGCGCACGCGCGAGGCTATGGCGCGACCAAAGGTCCGCGCGAAGCTGAAAGGCCGGCGCCCGAAACTGACCGAACGCCAGGACGAGAACATCGCCAAGCACATGGCCGCGGGCGATCTCGCGGTCGCGGAGATCGCGCAGATGTTCAACACGTCACGCACGGGCGTCTACCGAGCCCAGGCGCGCCATCAGGCGCGCAGCGCTCAGAGGGTGGGGGAGTGATGGAAACGCTCAGGATCGTCGGCCTCGTCGTCGGCGGGATCATTCTCCTGGGTGCTCTGGCGACCATGGGCGTGTGGGTGCCGAAGGTGCTCTATCGCAGCCCGGAACCGGGCAAGCTCGACGGCCTCACGGTGAAGTTCACCGATGCCCGGGTGTCCAAGGACCGCGTCATCGACCGCACGTGGGCGGTGTCGGTGTACATGCAGAACGAGGGCAGCCGCCCGCGGGAGATCCCGCGCATGGCCTACGACACCGCGTTCTGGTCGAACAGGCGGACGGGCATGACCCGGGCCCGCACCGAGTACAAGGGGCACCTCGAGCACGATTTTCAGTACGAGGTTGTCCAGGGCAACGGCGTCGTCGCCAATCGCGTGCTCAATCCCGGCGACACCCCTGCCGTGTTCACCGCCTACGTCACAATGCCGGGGGACCAGTACCCCGAAGCGCTGGATATCGCGTCATTCGACGGGTCCCAGGCCGTCAAGCATCTGCGCGGGCGCCTACAGGTGAGCGCGGACGCATGATCTCTTCCCCAAGGGGCCAGGCCCCGCGCCTTTCCGGAGGGCTGTCGATAGCCTCGATCACACGGCTGATCGAGGGGGGCAGAGATGGCACCACGTCGTCGCGCGCAGCGGCCACACGAAGGGCAAGGCGTCTTCGACCTGTGGGGGCTGTCCGAGCAACAGGCCGACCAAAGCATCGAGCAGGCGCGGAACGCGCCGCCCGCGCCCGTCGAGCAGCAGCTCGTCGACGGGCAACTGGACTTCAACTTCGACGAGGACACGGAGGTTCGCGATGAACCGGTACGGGATGCTCGCACGCGAGCACTGGACGAAGTACGCACCCAGCAGAGTGGCGCAGCTGGAGAACCCGGACGAGTTCTTCGAGAGCCTGGGGGAGCAGGTAGCGGATCGGGTGACGACCCTCTCTCGGATTCTCGAGGGGCAGCATCGCCCGTCCCCGGACTACCTGGACCAGGTGGCGCTGCTGAACGCCTACCGGAAGCAGGCGGAGGAGCGGGCGCTGAGCGATCTGGTGTGGTTGACGCCGGATCAGGTGGAGTACGACGAGACGGAAGCGGCATCCCAGGAACTGGGGGAGCTTCCCGATCGGGCGGAGCTCGAGCGGCAGATTCGGTACCTGCAGGAGGATCAGAGCGACCCGGACTCGGCGCTGCTGACGGCGGTGTACGAGGAACGTCTGGCGCAGATGCAGCAGACGTTGGCGCGGATCGTGGAACTGGAAGCGAAGGTTCCCGAGGGGTACTGAGCTTCCGTCCTGCCGCGCAGGACGATCTGGCACCCTCGGGTGTCAAGGCGCGCTTCCAGGCGAACATCGCCGCCATCGAGACCCTTCGTCGGCTCGATGCAGAGCAGCGGCCGGCTACCGCCGATGAACAGGCCGCGCTCGCGCGCTGGTCGAGTTGGGGCGCCATCCCGGAGGTGTTCGACGAACGCCGCGACGACTGGGCGCGTGAACGGGAGCAGCTGCAGAGCCTCTTGACGGACGCGGAGCTCACCGCCGCGCGCCGCACGACCATCAACGCGCACTACACCGACCCCGCTTACGTCGACGCCATGTGGGCGGCGATGCAGCGCCTCGGCTTCGAGGGCGGGCGCGTGCTCGAGCCGGGTAGCGGCGCGGGGACATTCATGGGCATGGCGCCGGTGGGCGCCGAGATGACCGGTATCGAGCTTGACCCGCTCACCGCCTCCATCTCGCGCGGGCTCTATCCGGCCGCAGATGTGCGCACCGAGTCGTTCGCGGACACCCGCTTTCCGCGGGCATCGTTCGACGCCGCGATCGGCAACGTCCCGTTCGCCGACGTCGCGCTGCACGACTCCACGCACAACCGTGGCGGGCACTCGATGCACAACCACTTCATCATCAAGTCCCTCGCCCTTACGCGCCCGGGCGGGCTCGTCGCCGTGCTGACAAGCCGGTTCACGCTCGACGCGCAGAACCCCGCCGCCCGCCGCGAGATGAGCGACATGGCCGACCTGGTGGGCGCGGTGCGCCTGCCCACTGGGGCACACCGTCGCGCCGCCGGCACCGAAGCCGTCACGGATCTCCTCATCCTTCGTCGACGCGAACCCGGCGCCGAGCCCGCGGACGCGACCTGGGAGAGCGTCACCCCGCGGCTCATCGACGGGGAGAAGATCTACGTCAACTCCTACTTCGACAACCGACCAGACCACATCCTCGGCGCGCTCGAGGTGGGAACCGGCATCCACGGCTCGACCACGCTGCAGGTCCGCGGAGATCTCGCAACCGCGGCCGCGCAGCTGGACGCCGCCCTCACCGACATCACGACCAGCGGCATCGAACGCGGGCTCACCATGGCGGCGCCGAGCGCCGACGTTCTCGCCGAGCGGGAAACGCGTGTCACAGCCGATCCTGCGCTGTGGGACGGAACCATCGTCGACCAAGGCGGGGGAGAGTTCGCCACCGTCGCAGACGGCGCGCTGACGCAGCTGAAGGTGCCCCGCACCCACGCGCGAGAACTCTCAGCACTGCTCGGGCTTCGTGACCAGGCTCGCGCCCTGGTCACACGGGAGGCGCGCGAGTCGGAGGACACCGACGAGATGGTGGCGCAGCGTCAGGCGCTGCTCGCCGACTACCGCGCCTACGTCGACTCCTACGGCCCGATCAACCGGTTCAACGAACGTTCCACCGGCCGCGTCGGCGCGGAGACCGGAGAAGAGATCCTCGCGCGGGTCATGCCGAAGGCGGTCAGTCTCATGAGAGATGACCCGTTCGCGGCGCTCACGCTGGCGCTGGAGCGCTTCGACGAACAGACCCGCACCGCCGTGCCCGCCACGCTTCTCACGGAACGTGTGGTGGCGCCGCGTTACATCGCGCAGGGCGCCGAGAACGCTCAAGATGCACTCGCCCTGAGCCTGGATCGCACCGGCAGCGCAGACCTCGCCGTGATCGCCGACCTGCTCGGCGTCGACGAAGCCGACGCCCGCGAACAGCTCGGCACACTCGTCTACGACGACCCCGCGACCGGTGGCATCGTGCCGGCCCCCGAGTACCTTTCGGGGAACGTCCGCACGAAGCTGGAAGAAGCCGTCGCCGCCGCCGAAACCAACCTGGCTCTCGAGGTGAACGTCACCGCGCTTCGCGAGGTGATGCCCGAACCCATCGGCATGGAAGAAATCGAGCCCCGTCTCGGCGCCGTGTGGATCGACGCTCCTACGCACCAAGCCTTCCTGCGCGACATCCTGCAGGACAACAGCGTCACCGTGGAGAACCCTCTTCCCGGCAAGTGGGACGTGCGCGGGCAGCGGTGGGGCATTCGCGCCACCAACGAGTGGGGCACCGATCGGCGCCCCGCTACCGACATCGCCGCAGCACTCATGGAGCAGCGCAACCTGATCGTGCACGACACGATCAAGGGCGCCGAGGGACGGGAACGCCAGATCCCGAACGCCGTGGAAACGGAAGCCGCGCAGGAGAAAGGCCAGGCGCTACAGGCACGGTTTGCGGAATGGGTATGGGAAGAACCCGAGCGTGCGGCCCGCCTGCACGACGAGTACAACCGCCGCTTCAACAGCCTCGTTCTCCGCGACTACTCCGCCGCCGGCGACCACCTCACGCTGCCAGGGCTCGCGAGCAGCTTCACGCCACGCCCGCACCAGCGCGGCGCGGTCGCGCGCATGATCGCCGAACCCGCGGTGGGGCTGTTCCACCAGGTCGGCGCGGGCAAGACCGCCGAGATGGTGATGGGCACGATGGAGCTCAAGCGCATGGGCATGGTGAACAAGCCCGTCGTCGTGCTCCCGAACCACATGCTCGAGCAGTTCTCCCGTGAGTGGCTGCAGATGTACCCCCAGGCGAAGATCCTTGCGGCGTCGACCGCCGATCTCACCGGGGACAAACGACGTCGTTTCGTCGCACGCGCCGCGGCGAACGACTGGGACGCCGTGTTGATGACGCAGAGCGCGTTCAAGACGATTCCCCTCTCGCCTCAGTTCGAAGCGGACTACATCCAGGCGCAGACCGACCAGCTTCGCGCCGCCCTCGCTGACGCGCAGGGCGAGGACGCCAAGTCGATCAAGCAGATCGAGAAAGCCATCCTCCGAGCAGAGCAGGCGTACCGAGCAAAGGCCGATATCCCACGCGACCCCGGTCTGGAGTTCGAGAGCACGGGAATCGATTACGTCGTCGTCGACGAGATGCACATGTACAAGAACCTTACGGTCGTGTCGAACATCCAAGACGCGGGCAAGGTCGGATCGAAGCAGGCCACCGACCTGCACATGAAGCTGGAGTATCTGCGCAGCCAACACGGCGATCGCGTCGTCACCGCCGCGACCGCAACGCCGCTGGCCAACTCGGTCACCGAGGCCTACGTGATGCAGCGCTACCTCCGACCGGACCTGCTCGAAGAGGCGGGCATCACCTCGTTCGACGGGTGGGCGGCAACGTTCGGCGAACAGGTCACCGAGTTGGAGATGGGGCCCGCAGGGGACTTCCGCGTGAAGACCCGATTCGCGAAATTCCAGAACGTCCCCGAGATGCTGCGCATGTGGCACGTGTTCGCCGACGTGAAGACCGCGGAAGACCTCAACCTCCCCACCCCCGCGATCGCGGCACGTGACAGCGACGGTGAGCGCGCTCACGCGACCGTCGTCATCCCGCCGTCTCCCGCCATGCAGGAGTACATCGTAGAGATCGCCGACCGCGCGGAGCGGGTGCGCGCCAAGCAGGTGTCGCCCACCGAAGACAACATGCTCAAAATCTCCGGCGACGGCCGCGCCGCCGCCCTCGATATGCGCCTGGTGCGTCCCGGCGTCGAGCCCGATGGGCTCGGCAAGCTGGACTACGTTGCTGACCGCGTTGCCGAGCACTGGCGACGCGAACGTGATCTCATCTTCACCGACAGCACCACCCGTGAACCCTCGCCCATCACGGGCGGCTTGCAGCTGGTGTTCTGTGACCAGAGCACCCCCGCCGCAGGCCGCTGGAATGCCTACGACGAACTACGCACCAAGCTCACCGAACGCGGCCTCCCGGCCGACTCGATCCGCTTCATTCACGAAGCGAAGAACGACGCCGAGAAAGGCCGGCTATTCGCCGCCGCCCGCAGCGGACACGTCGCCGTGCTGATCGGATCGACCGGGAAGATGGGCGTCGGAACGAACGTCCAGGACCGCATCACGGCCATGCACCACGTCGACTGCCCGTGGCGTCCCAGCGACCTCGAGCAGCGCGACGGCCGCGGCATCCGCCAGGGCAACCAGAACGACGAGGTGGCGATCTACCGGTACGTCGTCGAGCGCAGCTTCGACGCCTACTCGTACCAAACGGTCGAGCGGAAAGCGAAGTTCATCAACCAAATCATGCGGGGCCGGCTGGACTCGCGCGAGATCGAGGACATCGGCGAGTCCGCGATGAGCGCGTCGGAGGCGAAGGCCCTGGCATCCGGTAACCCGCTCATCCTGGAGAAGGCGCAAGCCGACCAGGCGCTGCAAAAACTCCGCCGTCAGGAGACCGCGCACCACCGCGCCCAATCGTCCCTGAGCACACGCCGCAGCAGCGCCGTGAAGGAGATCGACAGCGGCCAGCAGATCGTTGCCCAGTTGCGTGAAGCCGCCGCCCGCTCCACCGATGTCAGCGGCGACAAGTTCCGCATCGAGCTCGGCGAACGGACCTACACCAGCCGATCAGAAGCAGTGGAAGCTCTCGGCGCTTGGGCCCACCGATACGGCCTCCAGTACGGCACTGCCATCCCCGTTCCCGAACGCATCGGCTCCATCGGCGGGCACGTCATCACCGCGCACACCGAGCGCCAGTACTACGCCACCACGGGCGGAAAGAACATGCTCAGGCTCACCCTCGAAGACGCCCCCGGCATCGGCGTCACCGTCGATCCGGCAGAAGCGCTCCGCAACAACATCGGCACGATGGTGCAACTCGGAAACCGTGTCGACAGCATCCCCACCGTCATCGCAGAACACGAACGGCGGATTGCAAACGCCCACGCTGTCATCGCACAAGCCGACTCCCGCCTGGGTGCCCCGTTCGCTCACGCCGACGAACTCGCCGCCGCGCACCAGCGCGTGCAAAGCATCGCCGAACAACTCAACGCACAGGCCACGCCGGAACAGCCGGCGCCGTCCGAGTCGACGAGCGCAGAGCCGAAGTCGCCGTTCGCCGCGGCATTCCCGCGCACACTCGCGCGGGACCTCTCACGAGGCGGATCAGCGGCGTCCGATCGACGGTCCACATCGGCTCCGGTCATCGAGCGCGAAGATCTCGAGCGCTAGTCGTTTGTGAGCATCCGTTCCTCTCCCAGCTCCCCGATACTTGCCGCTCTTTGCGCAGCTAGCCCCCGTCAAGGGTGCGGCGCCTGCCGCATCACGTAGTGACGCGAAGCGCCCTTGACGGGGGCTAGCTGGGTGATACCTTCCGGCATCGGGGTGGTGGGTCCGTGGACGTGACCAGGGTCCCGCTGTCCACCTGTGGGCGGGTGGAGCCCGAAGGTAGCTCAGGCCGTCCACAGGTGGTCAGGGGGATACGCAACTCATTCCGTTGTGGACTCTTCCGAAGTGGTGCTCTGGCGACGAGACTGCCGCCGCGGACGGGGGGTCTTCGCTGCCTCGGCGAAGCCGATCTTGCTCAGCTCACCGCTCGTCCAACCCGCGCTCACGGCCGCGGCGTAGGAGCGGCTGTAATCGCTCTCGGCGGCGGCGACACGCTCGCGAGCGTCGGCGAGTTCGACGTTCGTTCGAACGAGGTCGTCGATCATCGCGAGGCGCGATTCCTGCAAGTCGCGTGCGCGACGCAGCACCTCATCGGGGTTCATCACGTTAGCCATGTCGTGTCCTTCTGTCGGGGGGAATGTGAGACAGCGCGCAGCGCGCGCTCAACATCGAGTGTGTCAGCCACGGACGCGCACAACAACCCGTGAGTTCTTCTTGCTTCGATGACTGGAAGTAGTACTGGAATGCAAACGGGGGAGAGCAAGCTATACATTTAGGTCCCCTAAATGGCCCCTTTTCTTCCGCTGCGCGGCCGGATGCGGCACACTGGAAGTGTGGTCCCGTGTTCTTACGGGTCGTTGCACTGGGCGAGAGGACGAGCGGATGACGGACAACGCGCGTACCGCTCAGAGCCGGCGCCGCCGCGCGAACGTCAAGGGTGGGCGCGTCGCGGAACACCGCGTGAAGGTGTCTGCCGAGGAAGAGCTCGCGCTGGTGAAGCGTTCCAAAGAAGCGGGTGTCACGGTCGCGCGTTTGCTGGTGGAGGCTGCTCTTTCGGACGGTGACGGCAAGACCGCCGTCCAGCGCCGGGACGAGCTCACTGAGTTGTTCCACATCCGACGCCTGCTGGCGTCGGTGTCCAACAACGTCAACCAGATCGCGCGTGCCGTGAACGCCGGCCACGGCGTCGACGGCGAACTGAAGCACACACTCGCTGCCGTTGATCGCGTTTGCGGATCACTCGATTCATACATGAACGACAGTGTGGTCGCGCGATGATGCCGAACATCACACGCGGTGACCGTATGGCGGGGCTGATGATGTACCTCGCCGGCCCCGGACGCGCCAACGACCACAGCGACCAGCACGTCGTGGCCGGACACGACGTCGTGATGCAGGCCGCCCGCGGAGCGTCCCTGCAGAGCTCTGACACGGTGCTCGATCTTGCGCTCGTCCTCGACCAACCTCGACGCCTCTACGGCACTGAAGTGACCGCTCCCGTATACGAGTGGGACGACGCTAACCAGCGCAAGATCAAGGTCGGCGAGAAGGACGCGCACGTCTGGCACTGCTCGCTCAGCCTGAACCCCACCGAGGGACCGCTCAGCGACGCCCAGTGGAACGCCATCGCGACAGACTTCGTGAACGAGATGGGCTTCACCGACCCCGACGGCGGTAAGTCCTGCCGCTGGGTAGCTGTGCGCCACGGGCTGTCGAAGAACGGCAACGACCACATCCACATTGCGGTCAGCCTCGTCGCCGAGGACGGCAGCAAAGCGCGCATCCACAACGACCACCACCGCGCGCAGGCGGCGGCCAACAAGCTTGAGCACAAGTACGGACTCCAGGTGCTGGAATCCCGCGAAGCGGAACGCGAGACGGTGCGCGGCAACAAGCCCGGCGACCTCCAGCGCGCAGCACGCGAGGGTGACGACGTGACCCAGCGCGACGAGCTCCGACGTCGCCTCCGCGGCGCGGCCACGGCCTCCAGAAGCGAAGCCGAATTCGTGGCACAGGCGCGCGACGCGCGCGTGCTCGTACGCCCCCGTTTCGCGAAAGGCGACACGTCGCGCGTCGTCGGATACTCCGCCGCTCTCGTTCCGACCGTGAAGGACGGCGAGCGTCCCCAGCCCGTGTGGTTCGCCGCGTCCAAGCTGGACACCAACCTCGGGCTCGGCTCACTCCGGGAACGCTGGGGAAGCGACGCGGACGCCGAGGCGCAGGCAGCGGCCGCCTGGGCGCAGCGGCACCAGAACCTGCGGGCTGGAGCCTCGGATGTTCCCGCAGGGGTGCGCGCGAAGCGTCTGCCTCTGCACGTCGTGCAGCAGCTAAACGAATCTGCCCAGCAGATCGTGGTGCCCGACCGCACGGCCCGCTTTACGCGGGTCGCAGCCGTCGACGCATCGGGAGCGCTCGCCCGCGCCTCGCTGTACTTCGAGACCACCAGTCACGGCCCCATCGCCAAAGCATCGGACGTGCTGGCACGGGCCTCCCAAGCCAGCCGGTACGACCCCAACCAGCCCGAGCGACAGCGGATCGAGCGCAAGCAGCTCGGCGCCGACGCCGCCTACGTCTCACGACTCGCGGCGCGCGCGGTCGGTCGCGACAGCGCTGCAGGGTGGCTCGCCGTCGCACGCCAGATTTCCCGTGTCGGCAACGCCGTCGCCGCAGCCGAGCGCGCCCGCGGCCGACTCGCAGCCGCCCAGGAGACCACTGCCGCCGTCACCGCCGCGGTCGCCGTGATCGAACGCGCGGAAGCCCAGCGCCCAGGCGGCACGGCGGGCACGTCCTCGGCGACTCAGCCTGGACGCCCAGGGGCTGCTCCGAGCATGCGACCTACAGTGCCGCCCACCACCCCCGACAGCGACCGCGATCGCGGCCGCGGATAACAGCACGAGAAAGGACACGAGCATGGACGAGGAAGACGTCATCGGCAACGAGTTCGACCGGGTGCTCCGCGCCGCAGCAATGGGGGCAGGACAGGCAGCCGAAGGACTACGCCGCCGCGCCCAAGCGCGCGACGAGGCCGCACGCGCCGACGTGATGCAGAAGCAGCGCGACCAGGCCAGCCTCACGGCAACCATCTACGAACGCGTCCAACGGGACGAATTCTGGCGCAACGCCAACGGTGAGCGCGTCGCCAACGCCGCAACATACGGCGCCACGCTCTACAACCACGACCCCAAGGCGCGAGAGATCTACGAAATCGTGCGCGAACGCACGAACAACCAGTTCGGGCTGAACGTCGACGAGCTCCGCGCCGCGCACCCTGAAAACGAGGAAGCACGACGTAACGCTCTGCTCAACGCCGTCGACGACCGCCTGGCAGCCCTCCGTGCAGACGCGCAGGCCGCAGACGACCGCTCAGAGGCCGCACGCGAGCGCGACGACGAAGAACAGGCCAACGATGAGCAACGCCAGTCAGACGCCGATCTGGCGCGCGAGCGCGCGGAGGCCGCGGACGAACGCGCCGAGGAACGCGAGGACGCGGCCGCGTTCCACCGTGGCGAAGCGCGCGGCCACCAGGCCGAGGCACGCGGTCTCGACAACGACTCGGGGCGCGAGAAGGGTCTCAGCGCCCAGCAGCTCGAGGTGAAAGAGGCAGTCGACCGCAGCTTCCCCGAGCCGGCCGGCGAGTCCGTCGCCCGCGGTCTACGCCGCGGGTCGCCCCGCGCACGTACCGCGCGCGGAGGATCGGCGAGCCGTGAACAGGTGCAAGAGATCTCCCGCTGAGGCGGGAAGAATGCTTCCATTGGATCGTGTGATCGTCACACACGACGAAACCCCGTCCAGGGTGCTGAGCGTCGCTACGCGATGAGCTTCGCTCTCCCTGGACGGGGGTTTCTTACGTGCGCAAAACCGGCAACCATCCGACCGCAGCGGGGCGGTGCGGGAAGGGCTAGAAAGGCAGCGCGCTCAAAGGCTGCGAGCTGTCGAGCACAAGAATGCCGGTCCTCACTCTGCGGTTGCGATTCGCTCGTCTTCCACCGGCGATTGGCGATACTTCCTATATGTCTGCCATGCGCCGAGTGTCAGTGCTTCTTGGGGCCGGGGCGTCGCGCGACGCCGGTCTCCCTCTCACGTCTGAACTAGCCGCGGGTGTGCTGCAGCGTCTGACAAGTGAGACGCCCTCAACCGGGCGACGACCTGATTGGCTCGTTGCGCTGAACTTTGTCTACGGCGCCATGGTCAGCTATCGATCGCGCGACGGGGGGAACGCCTTGGATGCTGTGAACATCGAGACGTTGATCTCGGCTCTACGTCTACTTGGGCGGCGAGAAGACCATGAGGCCGCGCCCTTCGTAGAGAGCTGGAGGGACCCCGTTCTACGAGCGGGTCAGCTGCAAGTAGATGAGAACAGTGCACGCCGCCTGACGGATGCTTTATCGGCGGTGACAGCGCCGAGCGATGACCGCTTCCGCGCGCGAAGGGGGAGCCGGCCGAACGACGGCCTCAATCTCGCCTACGCAGTCGCCGCAATCGCGGATCTCGCGCGCACGCCGACAAGGCTCAGTTCATACAGGGACGCGAACACATGGGTCACCCGCACACTCGGGAAACTCCTCCTACCGTCGAAGCCGGTGACCTACCTGCACCCGCTTGCAGATCTGGCGAAGCGACAGGCCGGAGGCCTGGACGTCATCACCCTCAACTACGACCTGACAATCGAAACCGCTATGGCCGAGAAGTCGCTTGCGGTAAATCGTGGGATCGAGAATTGGCCTTCTCGGCGGGTTTTCTATTCACCCGATGCGCCTGTGCGGCTACATAAAGTGCATGGTTCGCTCGACTGGGCAATGGAGATAGACCCTCATCGCCAGGTACCCGTCATGAAGGACTTACATGGCGAGATTGCCCAGCAGCCATGGGTCGTCGTAGGCGACCGAGAAAAACTGGCCACCGAAGGGCCGACACTCGAGCTGATGCAACACGCCGCTGACGCTCTGGAGCGTTCGGACCATCTCGTCATCGCTGGCTACGGCTTCGGAGACGACCACATCAACCACATGATTCGCAACTGGCTCGAACGAGACTCGACGCGCTCTGTGGGTCTCATTGAGCCGCAGTGGTCCTACCCAGACGACCGATCGTTCCGGGGGCGCCTTGGCCGTCTCTACGGTGAGCAATGGGACCACGCAGATCAATCTCGTCGAGCCACTCGAGTTCAAGGGTTCCCCGGCACCGCTGCAGAGATGCTGGGCGTCGCTCTTGCGCGTCCCGAGGTCGACACGTCGCTAGCAGTCGACATCGAGGTGATGGACCAGAAACCTTCTGGGTGGGATCTTGATGTAACTGTGCGTCTGACCGGCACCCCGCTCTGGCGCGTGGGCTTCTCTGCAGATCAGGCCCGATGCGAAATCCATGCCGAAGCCGGTCGTGTCGAGACCATCTATGGGGCGACCCAGTATCTCGACCGCTGGGAGGCCGGAGAGCAGATTCGCATCACCATACGAACAGGTTCGTTGCCCCGAACTGGATGGCAGCTGCATGTTGAAGGGCACGATCTTGTCTCGACCATTCGCCGATCACTGATGCTGGCAGACTTGGAGATAACCCGAGAGCCCTGAAGTGAGGTTTGTCTGAGTGACCTCTAGAACATGCCGGCGGGGGGAGAGACGGACGGCCAGGCGTCCGGGACCGTGCGCTCGTTGCCGAGCTTGTCGAGGCGCCAGAACGGTCCGTTCTCGGACGTGAGTTCGCGCATCGTGGGGTCGAGGTAGTCGCGGAAGAAGACGGCCATGCCTGTCGGCCCTTCGAGGCGGAGGTACTCGAACGATCGCCAGAGCGCTTCGAGCCGCATGGCGACTTCCTGGTACTCCCACCACCGTGGGTCCCAGCGGTGCTTCGCGGGGTTGCGTCGGTAGGTCGGCAACAGGAACTGCTCGACGAACTCGGCGACGTTCGCGTAGGTCGTCTCGACGACTTCGATGTCGTCGTCGTCTGGTTCGATGGCGTCCATCAGGCCACGTCCTTGCTCGAGGAGGCGACGGCGCGAGCTTCGTAGTACTCGCGGCTGTCGTTGACGGCCTGGGCGTAGGGCCGCTTGGAAAAGTGGTTCAGCTTAATCAGCGTCGCCGGGGCCCCGGATGCCAGGAGTACCGCGCGGCCGCGCGGCATCGCCGTGAGATCGGCGGTGTCGAGAATGCGCTCTCGCTGCAGGCTCGTCGTCACGCTCCGTCCCTTCGACTGCGACGACGAGGACCGCTTCACGACGTCGTGGTCACCGATAAGGCTGGCAAGGAACGGCAGGAGCTTGTCTTCGGCGAGGCCGGCGCCCGCGACACGGATGTTGGCCGCGGACCAGAGCTTGCTCATCCCGGTCTCCCCGAACGCTTCAACTCCCTGCGCCCAGGACTGGAAGAACGCCGACATGATGATGCCGCGTGAGCCGTAGTGCGAGTAGACATCGGGGAGCTCGCGCCAACGGCACACGTTCGCGGCTTCGTCGAGCACGGCCATCAGCGGGGTCGGTAGCCGGCCCCCGGCTTGCGTGGAGCCGTACCGCTCCGCGGCCATGAGAATCGCCATGGTGAGGGCGCCGGTGATCGCTCGAGCGGAGCCGCCACCCTCCTTGGAGATCAGGTAGATGGTGTCCGTGGAGCGTACGAACGCATCGGGATCAAAGTGCGGCCGCGATCGCGTCTCGTCGGTGATCCAGGGCAGCACTTTGGTGTTGCCCAGCACGCTGATCCAGGGGCGCAGCGTGCCGTACACGCCGTCGCGCTGCTTCTCCGTGAGGTTCTGCGTCTGCCGAAGCGCACGGCCCTGCTCTGTCTGACCGTTCTCGGAGAGAATTTGTGCGGGGTCGTCAGGGGCTCCCGGACGAGAGTCCGGGTCGTTGGCCCAGGCGAACACGTTGCGCACCGACAGGCCCCCGAGGGCCGCGGCGAGCATGAGGCGGGATAGCGTCTCGCGTCCCGCCGACTCGAAGTAGGCGTCTTGCTTTGACCCGGCCGCGGTGGCGGACGTGATGAACACGTCCGCCATTTTTTCCGCGGTCTCCATGTCGTGCACGAACGACAGCGGGTCCCACCACCAGGTGGGTTCCTCCCCGATGATGTGCTGCACGTCGTGCACCCAGACGACACCGTTCTCCGAGCGGGGGCCGCGGGAGAGATCCACGATGTCGCGCTTGTTGGAGGTGGCCAGGACCGGGCCCCGGGTCTCGAGAATCTGCGGGACACAGACGCACGACGTTTTACCGGCGCGGGGTCCCATGATCCACAGCTGCACCCACTCCCACGACGCATAGAGACGCTTGCCGCTGGGAATGTGGCTGGCCAAGGTGACGCCGGGGCCGGCTTTCTCGGCGCCGAGTCGGGCGCTATCGGCGCGTGCCGCCGGTTCGAGAAGGTCGGCGACGTCGCGCGTCTGCCCCATCGAGGATGCCTTGTGGTCCACGCGGGAGCGCTGGTTCCACTGCTTCCAGATCGCCCAGCCGAGGATGCTGGCGAGGCCGACCACGACCACGGCCATCACGATCGTCGTGCCGATCTGAAGGGCCGTGGGAGGAAGCGTCCCGCGAAGCATGGCGGTCAGCACTGTGCCGATGCCGCGGTCGGGCAAGTTCTGAATCGCGGGGTTCAGCTGCGCGCCGACCCAGACCACGGCGAGGCCGACGAGTCCGAGCATGAGGACGCCGCCGAGGATGATCCAGCCGAGGTCGTTGCCGGCGGGCTGAGCGCGGCGGTTTGCCTGCCTGCTCATGCGTCCACCGCGTCGTACTCGTCGACGGGATCGAGGCCCATAGCCGCGGTGCCCTCGGCGCGCGCCTGTGCCTGTTGCCAGGCGCGGTTGGTGTTGTTCACCTCGAGCTCGGTCGGGGTCAGCACCACGGTGAAGGGGATACCGGGCTTCTTGCCGAGCTTCAGCAGGAAGTTGCCGCGCCCGGGAGGGGCCGCGGAGCGGCCGGTTTCGGGGTTCACCGCGCTTTCTGCGGACCAGTCCGAGATCATCGTGGTCTCCGTCTGAGACATGGCGAAGACCTTCTTCAGATTGCCCATCTCGGCGTCTGCGAGGCCGCCGAGGAAGACCATGCCGGATCGTTCGACGAAGCCGGATGCGATCTTGCTGAGGTGCTCGGAGCTCAGCTCGAGGTCGTTCATCGTGTGGGTGATCATCACCTGTCCGATGCCGCGCTGACGGTTCAGGCGCGTGAGCGAGTCGAGGAAGTAGACCATGACGTCGGAGGCGCGCAGCATCCGCCACAACTCGTCCATGACGAGGAAGTAGTGGCGCTGCTCTTTCAGGCCCGCCTCCGCCAGGTGCTTGTCAGCCGACACCACCGCGGAGCCGTAGTTCCAGCACACGGTCTGAACGGCCGCGTGCATCTGGTGATCGGCCTCGTCAATGGTCGACACGTCGAAGACCATCGGCCGTCCAACCTCGATGTGCTCGGTTGTCTCACGCGCGAACATGTCGCCGAAGGGACCGTTCGGACCGAGGGCGGTGAGCCCGTCGACGAGGCTCTGCACGCGCTCGTGATACCGGTTCACGTCGTCGCGGTCGATGGCGAGGGCGGCGAGGCGGGGTTCGCGGTTGCGCACCAGGTTGGTGACGTCGCCGATGACCGGAGTGCGCTCGGATCGCTCGTCAAGGATGCGCAGCGCTTCCGAGAGAATCGAGCGTTCGAAGGACTCCAGGGGCCGGTTGTTCACCAGGGCCACCAGGCCGATGACCTGCGTCAGCCGGCGCCCGCGCATCTCTTCGAGCGCTTGTCGGCGGTGCTCCTCGTCGGGAATCTGCTCGAGCTGGCCCATGAGTGGGCCGAGGTCGAGCACGTTGAGCGCGCCGACACCGCGGCCGAGGCGGATGACCTGCCCGTCCATTGCGGCCATGAGGTCGGCGTAGTCGGGTTTGGTGTCCGAGAGGACCATGGGGACGATGCCCCACCCCTCGAGGATCGCGAGGATGTGACGAACGAGGCTGGACTTACCCAGGCCCGGGCGTCCGATGACGAAGGCGCTGGGGTTGCCGATCAGGTTCGCCAGGAACCAGCTGATCGGGTCCGCGCACACGACGGAGCCGGTGGTCAAGTGCCGCCCCAGCGGGGCGCCGACCACGGGGCTTCCGGAACCGGCGATGAAGGGCCAGAGGCCGCACACTTGCACCGTCGTGCCCTGGTACTCCACGGGTGTTTCGATGTAGTTGACGCGGCCGGTGCCGCGTCCGGCCCATCCGCGGCGTCCGGGACGGATCGCCGCGTCTGCGCGGCCTGCCGCTGCGCTGTTGAAGAACTCCTGCAGCCGGTCCAGGGCGCCCGAGGATTTCGGCTGTGCCGTGGACAGGCGCTTGGCATCCCGCCGCGTCTGGCGGGCCTTCTTCGGAGAC
This sequence comes from Microbacterium sp. HMWF026, assembly GCF_003061325.1. Lineage (NCBI taxonomy): Bacteria > Bacillati > Actinomycetota > Actinomycetes > Micrococcales > Microbacteriaceae > Microbacterium > Microbacterium sp. HMWF026. Next base: position 1,901 of record NZ_QAJB01000171.1, on the reverse strand, counting down.
AGCGTGAGGGAAAGATCGTCGTCCGAGTAGGGACGCCGGTTGTCGCGGCGGGCCATCACAGCCACGCCCGCATCTTGTCGTCGAGCAGCGAGTGTTCGGCGAGAACGACCCCCAACGGGAGCCCCGCCTGGAAGGCGACCGCTTGATTGCCGAGCGCGGGGCGGATGCGCAGACGCGCCGCGTTGGCCATCGACGGAATGATCTTGTCCAGGCGCGGGAAGTCATCCGACGTCGCCGTGGTCGCCGTGATGATCATGCCGAAACGCACCAGGCCGGCGCCCTGTGCCTCTTCCTGTGCGGCCTTCTTCGCGTAGGCGAGACGCTGCTCCTGGCGGGCGCTGATGCGCTGCTTCTGCGAGCCCGCGAACGCGGCGTTGTTGATGTCGCTCTCCACCAGCGACGCGCTCTCGGACGACGGGATCGGCCGGTAGAGGATCGTCACGCGCTTACGGAGGACGTTCGGGGTCGGTTCCATGATGCGTCGCAGAGCGGTCGAGTAGAACTGCCCGCGCGGGCCCTCGAACATCTCCCACGTCTTCGACACGGCCCGATCGTGGAAGTACCGGTCCAGCTGGTCGTTGTGGAAGACCGGACCCGCATCGGGCCAGGACAGGCCCGTCCCGCCCTCCGCGCGCGCTTCCTCGATGAGGGATGCCACGGTGGGGTCGTAGCTGGTGCGGGTGAAGTCGATGATGTCCTGCGCGGTACACGCGCGCACAGACGTTCCTGCGCCCGTCGAGTACAGATTGCCGATCAGGCTCGGCAGCCGGTTGGCGATCTCTTCGACCATGACCGAGATGCCGCGGTCGCTGGCGTCCTTGTCGAGTCCCTTCCCGGAGAAGGTCACCGCGATGCGCGTGGTCACGGAGGGTGAGCCCGAGTTGTAGTGCTCGGGCAATTCGTCGATGACGGCGGCGGAGAATGCCGAGGCGTTGTCGCTGAGGTTCCCGCGCGTCATCCGCTCGAGGCGCAGGCCTGAGTCAGGCGCCGTTTCGACTGTGACGCTGGCGCCGACGATGCCGCCGTCCACGCCCAGCTGTGCCATCCATGCACCCCAGTGCCCGACCTGAGAATCGATGACTTTCTGATCGACCAGCTGGTCACCGTCCGGGAACGCCTCGAGCACCACGGTGTAGTGCTTCGTTGCGCGCACGCGGATCAGGCCGAAAGGGTTGCCGTATGCGTCGGTGTGCTCGGAGAGCTCGCTCGCAGCGAGCAGGCCCGGGACGCGCATCTTGCCGTCCGGGACGCGACCCGCAGGGCCGGCGAGGTAGAGGTTGTTGCCCTTCTTCACTTTGCGGCGGTGCGCGAACATGAGCACGCCCCTTTCGTAGATGTTTCGGCCGTCAGCGCGTCCGCGCCACAGCATGAGGCCCGCAGCGGTCGCGCCGACAGCGACGACGAGCAGCGCACCCAGAATGTTTCCGGTCACCAGGAGCAGCACCATGAGGATCACGACGGGGATTAGCGCGAGCGAGACCCCCATCGGCAGGCCCAAGATGCCCAGGCGCCCGGGCTTGACGATGTTTCCGTAGGTCACGCTGGCGTTCTCAGACATCACTTCTCCTCCGCGGCGTCGTCAACGGTGCGGTTGATGGTGCGGGCCCCGCCCGCGGTCAGATCGGCAACACGTCCCGTGTTGTCTCGGCGGCGCGTGGTGGGTGCCGCGGACTGTGCGCCGCCCGCCGCGGCGCCGCGCGTCGGCGCGGCAGAAGTTTGCGCACCGCCGCCCGCGCCCCCTGAGCTCGAAGGCGCAGCAGAGGCGCCGCGGCCGTTCTGCGTGCTCGGAGAGCCGCCGCCGCTGCTCGAGGGCGCAGCGGTCTCGCCGCCGCCCGTGCGCGGTGCCGTGGCGACAGCTGCGCCGCCCCCACCCCCGCCGCTGTTATTGGCGGCGGTGCTGG
>NZ_QAJB01000170.1:0-10172 GCF_003061325.1 Microbacterium sp. HMWF026 | reverse complement strand
CAGGAACCCGCGCGCGCGGCCAACAGGTCGGGGTGCCAGCGCTCGGCCACGTCGGGGTGAGCGCGCAGGCGCGACTTGAGGGCGTTCTCGCCGTAGGTCGCGTGGATGGGGTTGGTCGGGTCGTCGGTGACACCCCGGACCTCGGATGCCAACTCCTCGGGCAGATCGATGATGGGCAGGCGCGCGTCGAGCGCGGGGTTGAAGAAGAACGGCACCGAGATGCGCTCGTCCGGGAAGCGCGGCGAGATGACCCGGTGGTTGGTCGCGGTCAGGTAGCCCTGGGTCGCGTACTCGAGCAGCTCGCCGATGTTCACCACGAAAGCGCCCGAGACCGGGGGAGCGTCGACCCACTCGCCGTCGCGCTCGACCTGCAGGCCGCCCTTGCCCGGCTCCACCCACAACAGGGTGAGGACGCCCGAGTCCTTGTGCGCACCGACGCCCTGCTGGGGGGTGGGGTCGTCCTTGCCGGGATAGCGGACGATCTTGATGAGCGTCTGCGGGTCGCCGAAGTGCCGGTCGAAGTACTGCTCCTCGGCCCCCAGCGACAGCGCCCACGCGCGGAGGAGTTTGCGGGCGATGCCGGTCAGGTGGTCGTGCCACTCGGCGACGACCTCGCGCAGTTCGGGCTGGGCCGCGGGCCAGAGGTTCGGGCCGACGAGGCGGTTGTACCCGGGGCCGTCGGGGTCGATCAGGGGTTCCCGCTCGGGGCCGATGTCGATCTGCTCGCGCCAGTCGACCCGGCCCTGGGTGAGCTCGCCGCCGACGCGCGTGTAGCCACGGAAGTGCGGACTGGTGACGTTCTCGATCGCGAGCTTGTCGGCATCCGGCAGGGCGAAGAAGTCCTTCGCCGCCTGCAGCAGTCGGGACTCCAGCTCGGCGCTGACGCCGGTGCCGGTGAGGTAGAAGAAGCCGACGTCGTGCGTGGCGGCGCGCAGATCGTCGCGGAACCGGGCGGCGGCGTCGGGGCCCTGGTCGAGGAGCGAGAGGTCGAGGATCGGAAGAGTGAGCTCGGACATGCGTCGAGGCTAGATCGACTCGCGGCCGTCGGCGCGAATGTTGCCGAGGGTTACCTCCGCCTCCGTCTCGAGAGCGGCGCGGGTGCGCGCGGGGGATGCGCGTCGCGGCGAAAGTGCGTAATCTGTCTGAGTCAGGTGAGGCTGTCCTTACCGACCCGCAGCGTCGCGGCATCCCATCTCCTGAAAGTCGGAAACCCGCCCGTGCTTGCCAGTTTCTTCGCCACCTTCCTCATCGGCCTCCGCGAGGGCCTCGAGGCCGCGCTCGTCGTCGGCATCCTCGTCGCCTACCTCACCCGGGTCGGTCGCCGCGATGCCCTGCCGAAGCTGTGGACCGGGGTCGGTCTGGCGATCGGTCTCGCGCTGGCCATCGGCGCCGTCTTCACCTTCGGCGCCTACATGCTGACCTTCGAGGCGCAGGAGATGCTCGGCGGCGGGCTCTCGTTGCTGGCCGTCGCGATGGTCACCTGGATGATCTTCTGGATGCAGAAGGCCGGCCGCACCCTCAAGAGCGGCCTCGAGGGCGGCGTCGACAAGGCCCTGCGCGGCGGCGTCTGGGCGCTCGTGGCCATCGGCTTCGTGTCGGTCGCGCGCGAGGGCGTCGAGACGACCCTGCTGCTGTGGTCGATGGTGCAGTCCTTCGGCGAGTCGGCCGAGGCGCTCGTCGGCGCCCTGCTGGGTCTGGCCACGGCCGCGGTGCTCGGCTGGTTCATCGCGCGCGGCATGCTGCGCCTGAACCTCGGTCGCTTCTTCACATGGACGGGCGGCTTCCTCGTCGTGGTCGCCGCCGGCGTGCTCGCTTACGCGTTCCACGACCTGCAAGAGGCCGGCGTCCTGCCCGGTCCCTTCGGCGCCGGCGCGCCGATCGACCCCGCCACGGGTGCGGTCGCCGTCGGCTGGGCGGGGCTGCCCTTCGGCTGGGCCTTCGACCTCTCGACCGTGATCGCCCCCGACAGCGCGCTCGCCGCGATCCTGCAGGCGACGGTCGGCTTCATGCCGCAGATGACGTGGCTGCAGGTGATCGCCTGGGTGATCTACGTCGCGGTCGTGGTCCCCCTGTTCATCCGGGGCGTACGCGCGAACCGTCGTCCGCGCGCGACCGCGGCCACCCCCGTCGCGTCGTCCGCGCGCGCTACGGCCGCCGCCGCGACCTCCTGACTCCCGGATCCGCGCGCCGTCCCGAGGCCGCGGCATCCGCTCTTTCCGAATCCGAACGGAGCACCATGAATCCCACACGCCTTCTCGCGGCCACCGCCGTGGCCGGGGTCGCCGCCCTCGCCCTGTCGGGGTGCGTCGCCAAGGCCGACGCGGCCGGCACCGGCGCGCTCACCGTCACCTCGACCGCCGACGACTGCGCCGTGTCGTCGAGCAGCGCCCCCAGCGGCACGGTGGCGTTCCAGATCGACAACAAGAGCGATCAGGTGACCGAGTTCTACCTGCTGGCCTCGGACGGCCTGCGCATCGTCGGCGAGGTCGAGAACATCGCCCCCGGCGCCTCGCGCAGCCTGACCGTCGTCGCCCAGCCCGGCGACTACTTCACCCTGTGCAAGCCCGGGATGGTGGGCGACGGCGTCGGCAAGAAGGCCTTCGCGGTCACCGGTGAGGCGGTCGCCCTCGATGGAGCGGATGCCGAGCAGAAGCAGCAGGCCGTCGACCTGTACGCCGCGTTCGTCAAGGATCAGACGGGCCAGCTCGTCCCCGCCGTGCAGACCTTCGCCGCCGCCTACGAGGCCGGGGACGACGCCGCCGCGCGCGAGCAGTTCCCGCGCGTGCGCGCCTTCTACGAGCGCATCGAGCCCGTCGCCGAGGCGCTGGGCGACCTCGACCCGCGCATCGACTACCGCGAGGTGGACGCCGTTGCCGAGGGGCTGCAGTGGACCGGGTTCCACCGCATCGAGAAGGACCTCTGGGTGCCCGCGCAGGACGCGCTCAACGCCGACGGCGAGACCCCCGCGTGGAAGGACTGGGCTCCCTCGACGACCGCGGAGCGCGCGACCTACGGCGACCAGCTGATCGCCGACACGCAGGAGCTGTACGACTACGTGCACTCCGACGACTTCACCCGGACGCTCGAGGCGCAGGGCGTCGCGGGCATCTCGAACGGTGCGATCGCGCTGCTCGACGAGGTGGCCACCGGCAAGATCAGCGGCGAGGAGGACTGGTGGTCCAAGACCGACCTGCACGACTTCGCCGCCAACGTCGAGGGCTCCAAGATGGCCTTCTCGCTCGTGCGCGACTTCGCCGAATCGAAGGGCGACAAGGGCGCCTCGCTGGTGAGTCGGATCGACGCCGGGTACGCCGACCTCGAAGCGGCGCTCGCCGCGCACGGCTCCGCCGACGCCGGGTTCGTGCCCTATCCGCAGCTCACCGAGGCCGACAAGCGTCAGCTGACCGACCTCATCAACGCGCTCGCCGAGCCGCTGTCGCAGCTCACGGTGACGATCCTGGAGTGAGCGTGACCGACGAAGAGCAGTCCTCCACGCCCGTCGAGGCGGGTGCCGTCTCCGACGAGCGGACGGATGCCACCGGCCTCTCCCGCCGGGGCCTGTTCGGCCTGGCGATCGGCGCCGGGGCCACGGGCCTCGTCGTCGGCGCCGGGGCGGGCCTGGTCGGCGGGGCCGCGTACGGCACCGCGCAGGCGCGGTCGGTGACGGATGCCGTGGCCCCGGGGGCCGGCATCCATCAGCCCGGAATCACGACTCCGGTGCAGGACCACCTGCACTTCGCCGCGTACGACATGATGGCGCGCACCACGCGCGCGGATCTGGCGGAGCTGCTGTCGGACTGGACGTACGCCGCGACGCGGATGATGCAGGGTCTCGACGTCAGCGCGACGGGCGCGGTCGGCGGGTCGCCCGAGGCGCCGCCGGACGACACCGGCGAGGCGCTGGGGCTGCCGGCGAGCAACCTCACGATCACGTTCGGGTTCGGCCCGTCGCTCTTCGACGAGCGCTTCGGGCTCGAGGCCCAGAAGCCGGAGGGGCTCGAGCGGCTGCCCGCCTTCGTCGGCGACGACCTCGATCCGCTCCGGTCGGACGGCGACCTGTGCATCCAGGCGTGCGCGGACGACCCGCAGGTCGCCGTGCACGCCATCCGCAACCTCAGTCGCATCGCCTTCGGCCGCGCGACGATCCGGTGGTCGCAGCTCGGGTTCGGACGCACGTCCAAGACCACCGCCGCTCAGGCGACCCCGCGCAACCTCTTCGGGTACAAGGACGGCACCGCCAACATCCTGGCCGACGACGCCGCCGCTCTCGACGAGAACGTGTGGGTGCCGGCATCCGAAGGACCGGCGTGGCTCGCGGGCGGGTCGTACCTCGTCGCCCGGCGGATCGCGATGCTCATCGAGACCTGGGACCGCACGCGCCTTGCCGAACAGGACCGGGTGGTCGGTCGCGACAAGGCGAACGGTGCGCCGCTGTCGGGCGGCGACGAGTTCGCCGCCCCCGACTTCGCGGCCGTCGGCGCCACGGGAAAACCCGCGATCGACCCGCGCAGTCACGTGCGGCTGGCCCACCCCGATCTCAACGGCGGCATCCGTCTGCTGCGCCGCGGATACAACTTCGTCGACGGCACGACCGACCTCGGCCGGTTGAACGCCGGACTGTTCTTCCTGTCGTTCCAGCGCAGTCCCGACCGGTACATCACGGTGCAGCGGTCCCTGGCGACGGATGCCATGGGCGAATACCTGCGCCACGTCGGCTCGGGTCTGTGGGCGGTGCCGCCCGCGCCGGCGGCGGGAACCTCGATCGGGGCGGGGCTCATGGGCGCCTGACGCCCTCCCCGGCGTCCGCGCGTGCCTCCCGGCGTCGGCGCGTGCCCCCCGAGTGTCCGCGCGTGCCCCCGGCGTCGGCGCGTGCCCCCGGCGTCCGCGCGTGCCTCCGGCATCCGCGTGTGCTCCCGGCATCCGCGTGTGCCCCCGGCGTCGGCGCGTGCCCCCGGCATCCGGCCATAAACGCTCTCCGTGTCGAGAAACGCGGTCTCGTCGCGTTTCCCGACACGGAGAGCGTTTATCGGCAGGTTCGAGCGGATGCCGGCGGTCCGGGAATAGATCCCACGGCCCGGCGTTCTCCCATGTATATTCAGATGCATACAAACAGGAGGCGCATCGTGAACGAGACGAGCAACTGGCCCGGAATGCAGTTCGGTGTCATGACGGTGAGCGACATCACCCAGGACCCGACCACGGGCAAGACCCCGAGCGAAGCCCAGCGCATCAAGGACACGCTCACGATCGCGAAGCACACCGAGGAGGTCGGACTCGACGTCTTCGCCCTGGGCGAGCACCACAACCCTCCGTTCTGGTCGTCGTCGCCCACGACGACGCTGGCGTACATCGCCGCGCAGACTGAGCGCCTCATCCTCACCACCTCGACGACGCTCATCACCACGAACGACCCGGTGAAGATCGCCGAGGACTTCGCGATGCTGCAGCACGTGTCGGGCGGCCGCGCCGACCTCATGCTCGGTCGCGGCAACACCGGCCCCGTGTACCCCTGGTTCGGCAAGGACATCCGCCAGGGCCTGCCGCTGACCATCGAGAACTACGACCTGCTGCACAAGCTGTGGCGCGAGGACGTCGTCGACTGGGAGGGCAAGTTCCGCACGCCGCTGCAGGGCTTCACCTCGACCCCGCGTCCCCTCGACGGCGTGCCGCCGTTCGTCTGGCACGGCTCGATCCGCACGCCCGAGATCGCCGAGCAGGCCGCGTACTACGGCAACGGCTTCTTCGCCAACAACATCTTCTGGCCCAAGGAGCACTACCAGCGCCTCATCACGCTGTACCGCGAGCGCTACGCCCACTACGGCCACGGCACGCCCCAGCAGGCGATCGTGGGCCTCGGTGGCCAGGTGTTCATGCGCGCCAACTCCCAGGACGCGGTGCGCGAGTTCCGCCCCTACTTCGACAACGCGCCCGTGTATGGCCACGGCCCGAGCCTCGAAGACTTCAGCGAGATGACCCCGCTGACCGTCGGCTCGCCGCAGCAGATCATCGACCGCTACGCCGCCATGCGCGAGACCTTCGGCGACTACCAGCGCCAGCTCTTCCTCATCGACCACGCGGGTCTTCCGACCAAGACCGTGCTCGAGCAGCTCGACATCCTGGGCGGCGAGGTCGTCCCCGTCCTCCGCAAGGAGCTGCAGAAGAACCGTCCGGCCGAGGTGCCCGACGCCCCCACGCACGCCAACCTGGTCGAGAAGATCTACGCCGGGGCGGCGCCGCGTCAGGCCGTCCCCGCCGCCAACCGCGGTGACAACCTCACCTCGGGAAGCCCGTACCAGGATGCCGCGAAGGCCGGCAGCGCCTTCGGCAAGGCCGCGACGAAGGTCGGTGCCTGAGATGGCCGCTCGTCGCATCGCGGTCGTCACCGCGGGGCTGTCGACGCCCTCGTCGACGCGGATGCTCGGCGACCGCCTGGCTCACGCGGTGCTCGCCGAGTTGCGCGAACGCGGAATCGACGCGACCTCGGACGTGTTCGAGCTGCGCGACTACGCCCACGACCTGACCGACAACCTGTTGACCGGCTTCGCGCCGCCCGCGCTGGAGCAGATGATCAACACGGTCGTCTCGGCGGACGGCATCATCGCGGTCACGCCGATCTTCTCGACGAGCTACTCGGGCCTGTTCAAGTCGTTCATCGACGTACTCGACCCGCAGGCGCTGAACGGCACCCCGGTGCTCCTGGGCGCCAACGCGGGAACGGCCCGCCACTCACTCGCGATCGACTACGCGATCCGCCCGCTGTTCACCTACCTGCACGCCAACCCCGTGCCGACGGGGGTGTTCGCGGCATCCAGCGACTGGGGAGCGAACGCCGACGAGGTGGCGCCGCTCGGGTCCCGCGTGGACCGCGGCGCCCGCGAGCTCGCCGACGCCATCGCGGCCCGTGAGCCCGTCCGCGACGCCGACCCGTTCGACCCCTCGTCGTACCTCGGCGAGGGCCGGTCGTTCGGACACCTCCTGGGCGGTCTGTCGGGGGAGTGACGCTGCGCGAGCCCCGTCGCCCTCGAGGCGGCGGGGCTTTCGCGTGCGCGCGCTACGGGGACGACGGGGGTCATGCGCCGCCGGGCGTGTCGCGTGCGTCGAGGGCCCGCGCATAACCCGGGAGGTGTGTGCGGCGTCGGGGGACGTGCACGACCTCCGCGGTGTGCGGGGCGTCGCGGAGGTCGAGGGCGCGTGCACAACCTCCGCGATGTGCGCAAAATCCGCCGGGGTTCCCGATCTCGGACGGAGATCGTGCACATCGCGGAGGATATGCACGCCGCAAGACGGCGCCCCGGACCGACCCCGCGCTCTAGGGTGGGGGCGAGCAGAAGGAGCCCGAATGGATGCCGCGCAGTGGGACGAGCGCTACCGCGCCTCCGCCGGAGGCGTGTGGGCGACGCAGCCGCCCGCCGTGGTGCGCGAGATCACCGCTGCGCTGTCGGCGGGAACAGCGATCGACGTCGCGACCGGAGACGGGCGGACCGCCCTGTGGCTCGCCGAGCGCGGGTGGCGGTGCACGGGCCTGGATTTCTCGAGCGCCGGCCTGGCGCTCGCCGCCGCCCGGCCCGGCGGTGACGCGGTCGACTGGGTCGAGGGGGATGTGCACGCGTGGCAGCCCGCAGCGCCGGTCGATCTGGTCGTGTCGTGCTACCTGCACCTGCCCGACAGCGCGGCGGCGGTCTCGCGCATCGCCGACTGGGTCGCGCCCGGGGGGACGCTCGTGGTGGTCGGCCACGACGTCGACAACATCGCCGCCGGAGGGCACGGCCCGAGTGACCCGGCGATCCTGTACACCCCCGAGGTGCTGCGGGGAGCGCTCGACGAGCGGTTCGACGTCCTGCGCTGCGAGCGGGTGACCCGCTCGAGCGCCGACGCCGAGCTGCGCGACGGCCACCCCGCCGCCGCCGTCGACACCGTGCTGCACGCGGTTCGCCGCACCTGAGGGCAGCGGGCGGGCCGTCGCAAGTGGCGCTCGATCAGGTCGGTCGCGCCGCCGCGCCTCACACGATGATGTCCGCGGCGCTCCTGAGCTCGCGCGCGGCCACCGGCCGCAGCCCCCGCCGCACGAGCGTGTCGGCCGAAGCGAGCGGTCCGACGTCGATGCCGGCCTCGGCCGCGAGCTCGGCGATCGGCACCTGGAACGTGCGGAAGGCGCCGAGCGGCGGAACGACGAGTCCCTGCCGCGTGTCGACCAGTTCGCTCTGGTCGAGCACGAATCCCGCGGCGCCCAGGACGTCTCCCGCGCGCCAGGCGGCGATCTTCCAGAAGCGCAGCGGCACGCGGATGCCCCGGTACGGCGGGTCGTCGGCGCCGAGGACGGGGGCGGTGAATACCGCGATGCGCTGGTCGGTCGTCTCGGCGTAGGCCAGCACGTGGTCTTCGAGCCCGAGCCAGAGCTCTTTGGACTGATTGAACCCGGCCGCCTGCGGTGCGGCGTTGGTGTAGAAGAACGTCGCCTCGGTGGCATCCCGTGCCTGGGACGTCTCTCCCCAGCCGGGGTCGCGCCGACGCACCAGGTGCCCGCGGTCGAGATCGTTGCGGCTGTAGACCTCGGGCCCGGCCTGAGCGTCGGCCGCAACCCGCGGATCGAGTCGCCACTCACCCGTGCGGGGGAGATCTCGCAATGTCGCACCGTCGATCACCACGCCGGTGACCGCGGCGAAGCGGCGCTGCTCATCGAGCAGGACCGAGAACCGCGGATAGTCCAGCCGCGTCGCGGGTCGCGCGGGCGAGGGGAGGGGGAGGGGGATGCCGAGGAAGTCCGGGTCGTAGCCGTCGCTCATGCCTCCATCGTGCCGTCGACCTCCGACATCGCGACAGACTGGGGTAATGGAACGGTACGTGAAGACCCGGGCCGACGCCCCCGACGGCTTCTTCGCCGCCGAGGCCGCCGGTCTGCGCTGGCTCGCCGACGCCGGTGGCGCGGCCACGGCGCGAGTCTTCGACGTGCGCCACGACCGCATCGCGCTCGAACGCATCGCCGAGGTCGCGCCCACGGTCGCCGCCGCGGCCGCGTTCGGGACCGCGCTCGCCGCGACCCACGCCGCCGGTGCCGAAGCCTTCGGGTCGCCGCCGCCGGGATGGCGCGGCGGCATCTTCATCGGCCGACGCCCGCAGCCCTCCGACCCGACCCCGAGCTGGGGCGCCTTCTACGCCGCCCAGCGCGTCGAGCCGTTCGTTCCGATCGCTGTCGCAGCGGGGAACCTGTCGTCCACGGGCGCCGAGGTCGTCGCCCGCGCCTGCGCCCTGATCGCTGACGGGGCGTTCGACGACGATGAGCCTCCCGCGCGCCTGCACGGCGACCTGTGGGCCGGGAACGTGCTGTGGTCCGGCGGGGGAGTGGTGCTCATCGACCCGGCGGCCCACGGCGGCCATCGCGAGACCGACCTGGCGATGCTGGCGCTGTTCGGCTGCCCGTTCCTCGACGAGGTCCTCGCCGCGTACGACCGGGCGCGGCCGCTCGGCCCGGGGTGGCGCGAGCGCGTGCCTCTGCATCAGCTGCACCCCCTCGCGGTGCACGCCGCGGGCCACGGCCCCTCGTATGGTCGCGCGCTGGTGGACGCCGCGGAGCGCACGCTCGGGCTGCGCTGACGCGGCGGGGGTCGGCATCCCGGGGCTCGGAGGATCGCGCGGAGCTCGGAGGAATCGTGGTGGCCTCTCCGAGTTCGGTGACGTTGTCCGAGTTGGGGGGGCGTTGGGGGATGCCGCGGAGCGGACGCTGGGGCTGCGCTGACGCGTCGGGGTCGGCATTCCGGATCTTGGAGAATCGCGAAGCTCGGAGGAATTGTGGTGGATTCTCCGAGTTCGGTGACGTTCTCCGCGTTCGGGGCGTTGAGGGATGCCGCGGAGCGGACGCTGGGGCTGCGCGGACGCGTCGGGGTCGGCATCTCGGATCTCGGAGGATCGCGCGAAGCTTGGAGGAATCGTGGTGGATTCTCCGAGTTCGGTGACGTTCTCCGAGTTCGGGGCGTTGATGGGTGCCGGGGGGTTCACGGATGCCGGGGCATGACCTCGGGATGTGCTGACGCGTCGGGGTCGGCATCCCGGATCTCGGAGAATCGCGCAAATCTCGGAGGAATCGGGGCGGACTCTCCGAGTTTCGCGACGTTGTCCGAGTTCCGCGCGCGCCACGGCCCGCGGCGCGGGCCACGCGGCGCAGCCCCGCCCGCGGC
>NZ_QAJB01000169.1:3936-9691 GCF_003061325.1 Microbacterium sp. HMWF026 | reverse complement strand
GGGGGACCCTGTGGGAGAGTAGGACACCGCCGGACTTCTTTTCAGTCGAAATGGCCACCCAAAGCTGGGTGGCCATTTCGCATTTACGGGGTATTTTTCTTCCGGGAGGTCAGTCATGTCGACGGACGACGCGAACGAGCGCAAGGGTAACGAAGGGCGCTCCGGTGACCGTTCGTTCGGACGAGGACAGTCCTCCGGAGGAAGCAACTCCGCCGGCCGCAGCGATCGACCCTTCCGCCGCGAGGGAGACCGCCCGGCCCGCCGAGAGGGCGACCGAGCGCCCCGCTCGGGCGCAGACCGCCCCGTGCGGCGCGAGGGAGATCGTCCCTTCCGCTCGAACGGAGATCGTCCCGTCCGTCGCGATGGTGACCGTCCCGTTCGTCGTGAGGGGGATGCGCGACCGTTCCGTCGTGACGGTGACCGTCCCGAGCGTCGTAACGGTGACCGTCCTGTCCGTCGTGATGGTGATCGTCCCGTTCGTCGTGAGGGGGATGCGCGTCCGTTCCGTCGTGACGGTGACCGTCCTGTCCGTCGTGATGGTGATCGTCCCGTTCGTCGTGAGGGGGATGCGCGTCCGTTCCGTCGTGACGGTGACCGTCCCGTTCGTCGTGATGGTGATCGTCCCGTTCGTCGTGAGGGGGATGCGCGTCCGTTCCGTCGTGACAGTGACCGTCCCGAGCGGCGCGACGGTGACCGTCCGTTCCGTCGCGACGGTGACCGTCCCGTTCGCCGTGAGGGGGATCGTCCCGTTCGTCGTGAGGGGGATGCGCGTCCGTTCCGTCGCGACAGTGACCGTCCCGTCCGTCGCGACGGCGATTCGCGCGGTTTCGGCGGCGATCGCCGTCCGTCGCGGGACAGCCGGCCCGGGGCGGGAGCGCCGCGGCGGTTCGACCGCGATGACGCCCGCGCGACGCGCCCGCCGCAGGATCGCCGTGAACGCGGTCCGGAACTCCCCGACGATGTCACCGCTTTCGACCTGCCCGGCGCCGCGCGCAACGAGCTCAAGACGCTCAGCAAGGACAACGCCGACAATGTGGCGCGCCACCTCGCCATGGCGGCGCGTCTGATCGACGACGACCCCGCCCTCGCGCACCAGCACGCCCTCGCCGCCTCCAGGAGCGCCGGCCGTGTCGGCGTCGTCCGCGAAACGGTCGCGATCACCGCCTACGCCGTCGGCGACTTCGCCCTGGCGCTGCGCGAGCTGCGCACCCACCGACGCATCACCGGCTCCGACGAGCAGCTGCCGCTCATCGTCGACAGCGAGCGTGGGGTCGGCCGCCCCGACCGTGCTCTCGAAGAAGGGCGAGCGGTCGACCGCTCGACGCTCTCGGTCCCGGTCCGCGTGCAGCTCGCCATCGCGATGTCGGGCGCCCGACTTGATCTGGGGCAGCCCGACCGCGCTCTCCAGGAGCTCGAGATCCCCGAGGCCGATCCCGACCGCGCCTTCGAGTGGAGTCCGGCTCTGTTCTCGGCTCGTGCTGCCGTGCTGGAAGAACTCGGCCGGGAGGCCGAATCCGCCGAGTGGGAGCGGCGCGCCGACATCGCCGCCGAGGCCCTCGACGCCGCTGCCGGGATCGCGGACCGCGAAGTCATCGTCGTCGAAGAAATCGACCTGATCGATGACGACGGCGCTGTAGACGTGGCATCCGGAGTCATCCCCGTCGAAGACGAGGCCCCGGACCCCGTCGAAGACGAGGCGCCGGACCCCGTCGACGACCGGGCCGACGAGCCGGTCGACGCGGAACCGGACGTCGTCGACGCCGAATCGTCCGAGGGCGGGAACGAGGGGGAGCGGTGATCTTCCGCCGGGCGGCCGAGCAGCCGACTCCCCTCGAGGGCGTCGACGTCGTGCTGGCAGACCTCGACGGGGTCGTCTACGCGGGACCCGGCGCTCTGCCCCACGCGGTGGACAGCCTGAACCGTGCCCAGAACGAGGGGCGCACCCTCGGTTACATCACCAACAACGCCTCGCGCACCGACGCCTCGGTGGCCGAGCACCTCTCCTCCCTCGGCCTACGGGTCGCGCCGAGCGACGTGACCACCAGCCCTCAGGCCGCGATGAGGCTCATGAAGGATCTCGTCCCCGCCGGGGCGACACTGCTCGTCATCGGCGGCGAGGGCCTCGTCGTCGAGGTGGAGAAGGCCGGGTTCACCGTCACGCGGAGCGCGGACGACAGCCCCGCCGCGGTCGTCCAGGGCTTCGCTCCCGAGGTCGGCTGGGCGCAGTTGGCCGAGGCGGCGTACGCGCTCGCGACTCCTCTCGAAGAGGGGGGGATCCCCTGGGTCGCGACCAACACGGATTGGACGATCCCCCAGGCGCGGGGGATCGCACCGGGCAACGGCACTCTCGTCTCGGCGGTTCACACCGCCGTCGGCCGCCTCGCGACGATCGCGGGCAAGCCCGAACGGCCGATCTTCGATGAGGCGATAACGCGGACCAGAGCGCAGTCGCCGTTGTTCATCGGCGACCGCCTCGACACCGACATCCAGGGAGCCAAGACGGCCGAGATGCGCTCGCTGCTCGTGCTGACCGGCATCGACCGGCCCAAGCAGGTGCTGGCCGCTCCTCCCACCCAACGGCCCGACTACATCGTCGAGGACCTGCGGCAGCTGTTCGAGCCGTATCCGGCGACCGTCGTCAAGGGCGAGCGCACGCGCGTGGGCGACGCCGTGGTCGAGATCGACGGGGTCGACCTGCGCATCGTGTCGGAGGGGCGTCCGATCGACCTGCTCCGCGCCGGGGCGGCGGCGATCTGGAACTCGGGCCGCGCCATCTTCGGATTCCGCGTGCCGCCGCAGCTGTACGCCGACCCGTTCCGCGTGCGCTGACGTCGGTAGCATGGCATCCATGTCGGACAGCGCCAGCCCGGATGCCGCCCCCGATCTGATCGATCGCCTGCGACTCATCGAGGACCAGCCGCTCGCGGAGCGCGCGGGCGCCTACGCGGCGGTCCACGACGAGCTCGCCCGGCGTCTCGAATCGGCGCCCGACGACACGTCCGCGTCCCGCCCGTGAGTCCACGACTGGATGCCGAGCTCGCCGCTCGGGGGTTGGCGCGGTCGCGCTCGCACGCCGCCCAGCTCATCGCTGCCGGCCTGGTGAGCGTGGACGGTCGCGCGGTGGTCAAGCCGTCGACCCCGGTCGCCGAGTCCCAGGTCCTCGACGTCGCGGGCGACGACCACTACGTCAGCCGCGCGGCGCACAAGCTCCTCGCCGCGCTGGACGCGTTCCCGATCGACGTCGACGGTCGGGTGGCGCTGGATCTCGGTGCGTCCACCGGCGGATTCACGCAGGTGCTGCGCGAGCGCGGAGCGCGTCCGGTGATGGCGGTCGATGTGGGGCACGGGCAGTTGTCCACCGTCGTGGCATCCGATCCCCACGTCGTGTCGGTCGAGGGGTATAACGTGCGCTTCATGACCGCCGACACCCTCGCCGCCGCGACCGGGGTCGTGGAGCGCCCGCGCATCGTGACCGGTGACCTGTCGTTCATCTCGCTCACGCACGTTCTTCCCGCCGTCGTCGCGACCGCGGAGCCGACCGCCGAGGTCGTCCTGCTCGTCAAACCGCAGTTCGAGGCGGGGCGTACCGCGGTCAAGGGCGGACTGGTGACCGATCCCGCGGTGCGGTCGGACGCGGTTCACGGGGTGCTGTGGGCGGCGTGGGACGTCGGTCTGCGCACCGCCGGCATCATCTCCTCCCCGGTCGTCGGAACGCACGGCAACCAGGAGTACGTCGCGTGGTTCTCGGCCGACCACGGCGCCGACCCCTCAGAATGGGAGAGCACCGTGACCCGACTGACCGGAAGCCGATGACCCCCAGCGATCGCCGAATACTCCTCGTCGTCCACGCGCGCCGAGACGACACCGTCCACGCCGCCGAACGCGTCCTCACCGCGGTGCGCTCGGCCGGAGCGACGCCGGTGGTGTCGGCCGAAGACCGGCCCGAGCTGGCGGAGCGCCTCTCGCTCGACGGGGTGGCGACCCTCGGTGTCGACGTGTCGATCGAGGACGTCGAACTGGCGATCGTGCTCGGCGGGGACGGGACCATCCTGCGTGCGGCGGAGATCGTGCGCGGCGGGACCGCTCCGATCCTCGGGATCAACATGGGGCACGTGGGTTTCCTCGCCGAGATCGAGCGGGACGACATGGACGATGCCGTCCGTCGCGTGATCGCGCGCGACTACACGGTCGAGCAGCGTCTGGCGCTCGCCGTGCGCGTGCTGGACGCCGACGACTCGGTCATCTTCGAGACCTGGGCGTTGAACGAGGCGACGGTCGAGAAGGCGAGCCGCGAACGCATGCTCGAGGTCGTGATGGAGGTGGACGGGCGCCCGCTGTCGTCTTTCGGGTGCGACGGCGTCGTAGTGGCCTCGCCCACGGGATCGACGGCCTACAACTTCTCGGCGGGCGGACCGGTCATCTGGCCGACCGTCGAAGCCATCGCCGTCGTGCCGCTCTCGGCTCACGCGCTGTTCGCCCGGCCGCTCGTGGTCAGCCCCGACGCCACCGTCGCGGTCGAGGTCCTCGAGCGCACCAGCGGCAGCGGCATCCTGTGGTGCGACGGACGGCGCTCGCACGAGCTGCCGCCCGGTGCCCGCGTCGTCGTACGGCGCTCGTCGCGGCCCGTGCGGCTGGCGCGGCTGCACCCCGCGGCGTTCACCGACCGTCTGGTGCGCAAGTTCCGCCTGCCCGTCGCGGGCTGGCGCGGCGCAGCGGGAGGTGTCTCGTGATCGAAGAGATGCGGCTGAAGGACCTCGGCGTCATCGCCGACGCGACCCTGCCGATCGGTCGCGGCTTCACCGCGATCACCGGTGAGACCGGCGCGGGCAAGACCATGGTGGTCACGGGCCTGGGCTTGCTGCTGGGCCAGCGCGCGGACTCCGGCGCGGTGCGCAAGGGCGCGACCCAAGCCGCGGTCGAGGGCGTGTGGCTGGTCCCCGAGGACGGTCCCGTGGCCGCGCGGGTGCGCGAGGCCGGCGGCGACGTCGAGCCGGTCGGCCAGGGCGACGCCGAACTTTACCTGGGACGCACCGTGTCCAGCGAAGGACGCGGACGCGCGACCGTGGGCGGGCGGACGGCCCCGGCCGGGGTGCTCGCCGATCTGGCCGACGACCTCGTCGTCGTGCACGGTCAGTCCGACCAGCTGCGTCTGCGCTCCGCCGGCGCGCAGCGCGACGCGCTCGATCGATTCGGCGGCCACCCCGTCTCGACGGCACGCTCGGCGTACCGCGCTGCCTGGGATTCGTGGCGCACACTCGACGCCGAGCTGACGACGCTCACGGGCGATCGCGACGAGCGCGCGCGCGAGGCGGAGCATCTGCGCGCCGCGATCGCCGAGATCGAGGCGGCCGCTCCCCTCGCGGGAGAAGAGGACGAACTCGCCCGTCGCGCCGAGCGCCTCGCCAACGCCGAGGACCTGCGGGTCGCGGCGGTGACGGCCCACGCCGCGCTGTCGGACGAGGACGGTGGTCCCGATGTCATCACTCTCCTGGCCGAAGCGCGCCGGGCGCTCGAACGCATCTCGGACAGCGACGCGGCCCTCGCCGCGATCGGCGAGCTCGTGGCCGACCTGGGTTATCGCGCGACCGACGCGTCTGTCGCGCTCTCGGGCTATCTGGCCGACCTCGATGAATCCGGCCCCCATGAGCTCGCCGCCGTCGACGAACGACGCGGCGTACTGGCGGGCCTGAGCCGCATCCACGGATCGGTGGATGCCGCGATCGCCCTGCTCGAGACGGGGTCCGCCCGGCTGCTC
>NZ_QAJB01000169.1:0-3926 GCF_003061325.1 Microbacterium sp. HMWF026 | reverse complement strand
GTGAGCGCCTCGGCGGCGGCGCCGAGCGCGACGCCGCCGCCGCATCGCTCGACGCCGCCGCCGAGGCGCTCACCGCCGCCCGACGCGACGCAGCGGAACGCCTGGGCGCCGCCGTGACCGACGAGCTGCACGCGCTCGCTCTGCCGGACGCGCGCCTGGTGGTCGAGGTGTCGCCGAGCGCCCCCGCCGGTCACGGGCGCGACGAGGTCTCGATCCTGCTCGCGCCCCATCCGGGCGCGGACCCCCGACCCGTGTCGAGGGGAGCCTCGGGCGGAGAGCTGAGCCGGGTCATGCTGGCGATCGAAGTGGTCATCGCCGGCGTCGACCCCGTGCCCACGTTCGTCTTCGACGAGGTGGATGCCGGGATCGGCGGCGCCGCGGCGATCGAGGTGGGGCGCCGACTGGCCCGCCTCGCCGAGTCCTCGCAGGTGATCGCCGTCACGCACCTGGCCCAGGTGGCGGCCTTCGCCGGAAACCACCTCACCGTGGTCAAGGGCAACGACGGGGCGGTCACGGCATCCAGCGTCCGGCGACTGGACGGCGCCGAACGGGAGGCCGAGATGGCTCGTCTGCTGTCGGGACTGAGCGACTCGGAGGCGGCGCTGACCCACGCCCGCGAGCTGCTCGAGACCGGCCGAGCCCGCTGACCCGCGATCGACACGCGAACGTGACGCGGATGTCGGACGTCGATGCCAGACTCTGAACGAACCCTCGAACGCGACTGATAGGATCGAAGCCCGTGATGCAGACTTCGGACGCGGGACAATCAGACAGCACGACCTTCACGACGAAGCACATCTTCGTGACCGGAGGAGTCGTCTCCTCCCTGGGCAAGGGCCTGACGGCGGCAAGCCTCGGCAACCTCCTCACGGCCCGCGGACTCCGCGTGGTCATGCAGAAGCTCGATCCCTATCTCAACGTGGATCCGGGCACGATGAACCCCTTCCAGCACGGCGAGGTCTTCGTGACCGACGACGGCGCCGAGACCGACCTCGACATCGGGCACTACGAGCGTTTCCTCGACATCGAGCTCAGCCAGGCCGCCAACGTGACGACCGGCCAGATCTACTCGCAGGTCATCGCGCGCGAGCGACGCGGCGAATACCTCGGCGACACGGTGCAGGTCATTCCGCACATCACCGACGAGATCAAGCGTCGCATGCGTCTGCAGGCGAGCGAGAGCCCGCAGCCCGACGTCATCATCACCGAGATCGGCGGCACGGTCGGCGACATCGAGTCTCAGCCGTTCATCGAGTCGGCTCGTCAGATCCGCCACGAGCTCGGCCGCAAGAACGTCTTCTTCGTGCACGTGTCGCTCGTGCCCTTCATGGGCGCCTCGGGCGAGCAGAAGACCAAGCCCACCCAGCACTCCGTCGCGACGCTGCGCTCCATCGGCATCCAGCCCGATGCCCTCGTCCTGCGCAGCGACCGCCCCGTCACCGAGTCGAACAAGCGCAAGATCGCGCTCATGTGCGACGTCGACGAGGACGCCGTCGTCAACGCGATCGACGTGCCCAGCATCTACGACATCCCCACGATGCTGCACGACCAGGGCCTCGACGCCTACATCGTCGACGCGCTCGACATCGCCGCGGCCGCCGACGTCGACTGGTCGCGCTGGAACCGCGTGCTGCAGGCGGTGCACAACCCCAAGCACGAGGTCACCATCGGACTCGTCGGCAAGTACATCGACCTGCCCGACGCCTACCTGTCGGTCACCGAGGCCATCAAGGCCGGCGGTTTCGGTCAAGAGACGCACGTGAAGATCACGTGGATCCCCTCCGACCTGTGCGAGACGCCCGAGGGCGCCGCCAAGGCCCTGGGGGCCGTCGACGGCATCATCGTCCCCGGCGGTTTCGGCATCCGAGGTATCGAGGGCAAGCTCGGTGCCCTCCGCTTCGCGCGCGAGCAGGGCATCCCGACGCTCGGTATCTGCCTGGGCCTGCAGTGCATGGTCATCGAGTACGCGCGCACCGTCGCCGGACTCGAGGGCGCGTCGTCGAGCGAGTTCGACCCCGACACCGCCCACCCGGTCGTGGCGACGATGGCCGAGCAGGTCGACATCCTCGAGAGCGGCGACCTGGGCGGCACGATGCGCCTGGGCCTGTACCCCGCCGCGCTCGCCGAGGGCTCGCTGGCCGCCGACCTGTACGGTCAGGCGCAGATCTCGGAGCGCCACCGCCACCGCTACGAGGTGAACAACGCCTACCGCCAGCAGCTCAGCGACGCGGGTCTGGTGTTCTCGGGCCTCAACCCCGACCTCGACCTCGTCGAGTTCGTGGAGCTTCCGCGCGACGTGCACCCGTACTACATCGCGACGCAGGCGCACCCCGAGCTGCGCTCGCGTCCCACCGAGCCGCACCCGCTGTTCCGTGGACTCGTCGCGGCGTCGCTCGAACGTCACCGCTCGAGCGAGCTGTTCGACGTCGAGGAGGACTGACGTGTCGGAGCTGCGCGACCAGGACGTCGAGCTCGAGGTTCTCTCGAGCGAACTGGTCTACGAGGGCGCCGTCTGGAACGTGCGCTCCGACACCGTCCGCTACGGCGACGGCGAGATGACCCGCCAGTACGTCGATCACCCGGGCGCCGCCGCGGTCGTGGCGATCGACGACGAACGGCGCGTCGTGCTCATCCAGCAGTACCGTCACCCCATCACGCAGCGCGACTGGGAAATCCCCGCCGGTCTGCTCGACGTCGCGGGCGAGCCGCCGCTCGAGACCGCCAAGCGCGAGCTGAGCGAAGAAGTCGACCTGGCCGCGGAGCATTGGCAGCACCTGGTCTCTATGCGCACGACGCCGGGCGGCAGCAACGAGGTCGTGCACATCTTCCTCGCGCGGGGCCTCAGCGCCGTCGAGAACGACTTCGAGCGCGAGCACGAGGAGTCGGACATGCTCGTCCAGCGCATCGAGCTGTCCGAGGTCGTGGACGCGGTGCTCGAGGGCCGGGTGCGAAACGGCATCCTGGCCGTCGGTGCGCTCGCCGCCGCAGAGGTGCTGCGGCGCGAGGCCGACACGGCCTGACGTGGAGCTCGGGCGCGCGGTCGAGGCCTATCTGCGTCACGTCGCGCTCGAGCGCGGATTGTCGGACCACACCGTCGCCGCCTACCGGCGCGACCTGGACGTCTACGTCGTGTGGCTGCGGTCGCGGGGGATCGCCTCGGTCGACGAGGTGACCCCCGGGCTCGTCGCCGATTTCGCGGCCGAGCGCGCCTCGGCCGAGCCGCCGCCCGCGTCGTCATCGCTCGCGCGTCTGCAGTCGTCGGTACGAGGGCTCCACCGGTTCCTCGTGCGCGAGGGGCGGGTCCCAGACGATCCGAGCGGGCGTCTGCGACCGCCCAAGGCGCCCCGCCGCTTGCCGAAGGCCCTGACCATCGGCCAGATCGACGCGCTGCTGGATGCCGCCGGCCCCGCTCCGGGGTCGGCGGACGCCTCGGCGGCCGAACCCGCGGCGGTCCGCGACCGCGCGCTGCTCGAGGTGCTCTACGCCACGGGGGCGCGCGTGTCGGAGGTCGTCGAGCTCGACGTCGACGACGCGGCGCACGGCGATCTGCTGCGCGTCCGCGGCAAGGGCGACAAAGAACGAATTGTCCCCGTCGGCTCCTATGCCCGGGCGGCGGTCGAGGCGTACCTCACACGTGTCCGCCCGGCCCTGGCCGCGCGTGGCCGAGCGACACCACGACTGTTCCTCGGGGTGCGCGGGGCGCCCCTGTCGCGCCAGAGCGCCTGGCTGATCATCCAGGCCGCGGCCGAGCGAGCAGGACTCACCGCTCATGTCTCGCCGCACACGCTCCGCCATTCGTTCGCGACCCACCTCCTGCAGGGCGGCGCGGACGTGCGGGTGGTGCAGGAATTGCTGGGACACGCCTCGGTGTCGACCACCCAGATCTACACGCATGTCTCGGTCGACGCGCTGCGGGACGTCTACGC